>DTSI01000080.1:0-984 GCA_012965425.1 Methylococcaceae bacterium | reverse complement strand
AGCGAAAACTTTCATGCAACCCTACATCATTCGAATAAGCGGCATTATCTGTTATCACAGTTCGTAATGTATTTACCTGATATTGCTGAATTTGACTTAATTGATAGCTTAAATCATTAAGGGTATACCCTGAACTATTGTCGACAATTGATACTGCGCGTGGCTGCGTTTTCAAAGCCTCAATTGACCGATACAACCAACGGGCATAATCCGCTAATTTATTAACCATTACCAACGGCTCAAGACCCAACCCTTTTTTAACATCAACAGTCACCATATCGCTCAAAACAGCTATGCCCCCCAACTCCTGAATTGACTATTCAGCCCACACTTCCGGAATCTTTAATAACTCCGTTTCTGCCTGACTCTTACCCAAATTTAATGCGCCTTTATCTAAGGTGAGTACTGCATTTTGGAGAGAATAGGAGTTCAGTGCACGGGTATAAGTTGCCACTAATTAATTAAATTCCGCAACCGTTATTTTTTTATCATTACTGGCAATTTCAGCTGCTGAAGACTTTAAAATAGCTTCCCCGTAAAAACCCGATTAAACAGCAATCGCCGTTGTAAAATCCAAAAATTCAGTCCTTGTTCTGCTAATTGCAATTCGGTGAAAACATCGAACCATTGGGGTGAATCTCTTTCTCGACCCCTTCGAAATTAAAATTTACCGTAGCGCTATATTGACTGGGCACGGGAAAAGAATACCGAAACAGGTGATAGCCAAAGACCAGCCATGCAAACTAAAGACGCACTAAAATGATCCGATATTTTGCTTTCCAGATCAGCAAAATAATATCCCTAAGATCTATTTCATCGCCCGGCTCATCCCTATAAATCGGCAATTGGTTTTCTTCTTTCATAACCGTCTTTCCCTGATCCAAAAATGTAAAAAAACAAAATGTGTACTGTAACAAAAAACAGAGCCTAGCCCCCTACTAACTCATAATTAACACACTAATCGGTTAACCAAAAAGGTTGCCG
>DTSI01000079.1 GCA_012965425.1 Methylococcaceae bacterium | reverse complement strand
CACCTGAGCAATGTCAGTGAGCAATGCTTCTAGCTTGTGATTTTCAAGGGTGACGTGTGCCTCGTCATCAGCACCCACCGTTAAGGTGATTCGATCATCTTTATTTAAGGGGGAATCAGTAAAATCAAAAGTTTTAACCGTTGTCAGAGGCAGTGTGCTTGCAGATCTTTGAAAGGTAATGGCAGGGTTGCTCAGTGTTGTCTTTGTGCGGCTTGTTAGCGTTAATATGCCGTTATTCGCCGCCGCCTCGCTAAGACCTTCTGTTTTTTCAATCGCCTCTTGGGCGATACCAGTGAGGAAGCGGTCTATATTTTGATTAACGAGCGTACCTTGTATTTTGTTATTACCGGCATGGGTTATGGTAATGTGGTCGCCTTCTTGTAACCGCTGCTGCGTAAAATCAACGGTGTGGACCGTTGTTGAGGAGGGCTTGATGTTTAAGCCTTCAACCGTTAAATCTAAATCATCAAGCAGCGCCTTGTCTGTTACATCAGTGAGGGTTAAAAGACCGTCAGGGCTTACGTGATAACTGAGACCTGCCGTTTGTTCAGTCAGGGTCATTGCAACTTGCGTTAATAGCGTTTTAAGGCCCTGGTTATTTAGTGTGCCTTGCGCCTTTTCTGCTCCTGAAACCGTTAACCGAAGTCGGTCTCCTTTTTTTAATGGCAGTGGGTTGACATCAAAAGTCTTAACTGTTTTTAGTGGCAGTGTGGTTGTTGGCGGTTCAATGGTTATACGCAATTCACTTAATTCAGGGCGACCGGATTGATGTGTGAGAGTCAACCTACCCTTCTCAACGGTAACCTTACTGAGCATCTTCATTTTTTCAGTGGCACGGCCGGCCATTTCAGTGAGTAGTGGCGCTATGTCACTCTTACTGACAAACACTTGCATTATTGTCTGCCCTTGAATCGTTAAGGAAATTCGGTCGCCTTTATTGACCGGGAAATCAGTAAAGTTAACGACAGTGGACTGGGTAGTCGCAATTTCCCAAGAGGGCGACTTTAATGGATTAATTTCTCTTGAGGCAATAGGGAGTGTTAAAGAGGGGGTTGACGGTTGAGGTGGGTTTGGGTTGAGAGCATTCAGTAGATTTAGGTTGACTGTGTTTTCAGGATATTGCACGTTGGAAAAAGTGTCGATACTATCTTCTAAATCAATACTAACTGGAAGGAATACCTTGTTATGAATAACGCCGGTTAATAACGTATGCCCCGGTTTATTATCGAGGCTGATGGTTTGCTGTCCGTAAGAGTCAGTTTTATGTACTGAGTCAAATGACAAAGGGATAGCAGTAACAACAATTGGCTTTCCATCACTCATAAAGTGAGTGGCGGTTTGCTCCTCTGTAGTTTGTCGTGAATGATCGGGAAGAAGAGTCTGGGTAAAACGGTAAAGTTCATAACTGGCTGGTGTGAAATCAGAAATATTATTCAGGCTTAAATCAAATTCAGGACTACTTTTTTTCGGTTCGATTTTAGTATTGTAGAAAATAGTTGTTGGCCTAGCCTGAATAGGCCATGGCTGAGCACGTTCAATCGGTAGAATATGTTTGTCTTGTTTGAGTGTCTTGTCTTCAAGAGGACTTAACGTAATTTGATAGTGAATAACGGGCGCTGGTGGTATTAATGTGTGGTTATCGATTGGCCCCGTTTTGTGCGGTGTTTTTTCAGGGTGTTGAGGGATCTGTTGCTGCCTTGTCATCGAAAACGCATTAACGGGGGCTATGACGGGGGTGCCCGGTATTTTAAGTGTGTAAGATGCGGGTGCAATATCAGCTAAATCACGCG
This sequence comes from Methylococcaceae bacterium, assembly GCA_012965425.1. GTDB lineage: Bacteria > Pseudomonadota > Gammaproteobacteria > Methylococcales > Methylomonadaceae > OPU3-GD-OMZ. The sequence goes on along the minus strand of DTSI01000079.1, from coordinate 8,652 downwards.
CCGTAGTGGCGCTGACACCTAAGTTGTGAGTTGATGAATCTGTCAGGGTAAGGTTGATAGTGTTTGTGTGCTGCGCATCCACCGGAAACGATTGTGAAAAACCGTTCTTTAAGACGGGGGTATTTTTATAGTGATGATTCTCTACAATAGTGTTAATTTCATTTTTTAATCGTAACAGTTGATCATTCAAGGCATTTAAATTAATAACTGTGTTTTGACCTGTTACCGCCTGTCGAGTCGTTTCACGTATTTTGACTAATGCGCTGTTAATTTCGTTCAGGGCCTTCTCAGCAGTTTGGCCAACAGCAATAGCCTCATTAAATGCTATGACAGGGGGATGAGTCGTGTTACGTGATCGGTTTATCTGGGCGTCAATTGTGATAGTTACCGCACTCTCTTGACGGGGTGGAGTCGCACTGCCCGAAGGCAATACCTGTGCCTGACTACTGATGTCACCCTGGGTTTTTTTAGGGTTTTGTTGAGAGCTGAGTGCAGCTATTGTGCTATTGAGCGTTAGGGGCATGAGTGATCATTTTAAATTAGAAAACCATATAAAAAATACAGATCTACTTATCTGAGATCGACTGATATGGGGAAAACTTAAATGATTATGAAAAAACGTGTGCGGGTTTTTCTGCTCTGTGCTGACTACACTATTGAATGCAGGGAGGGGCGAGTGGGCCTCAAAGAGATGTGTTTTGTTTGCGTGGCGCATGCGTCAATTTGTCACATTCTCTTATGACTTTATTTTCTCTACACTACGCTCTGATTTTCAAAGCACCTTTAAAGGTGATTTTGATTTTTAAGTTTTGGTAGCCAGTTGGACATTCTCGCGAATATCCATCCCCCCCCCCTCTAAACTGGCTACCTTTTATTTCACAGTCATTTTTTCCTTGAGCCGTTCTTTTCTGGTTGGCACCGTTATTGAAGTTAGTTTAAGCGTTTTGCTTCACCGTTGCGGAAAAGTCATTGTGAAGACGGGCCGTTTAAATGCAGTTTTATTGCATGGATCTATTTGAGTTGTGGGCATGGGCGTTCTTAAATTTTTTGCACCCAGAATTGGTACATACCACTGAAGGTGTCGGGGTGTTGGCATTCAAATTGATGCCAGTTAGATAATGAAAATAAGGCATCATCGGCTGGGTAAAGTATTTTGAATTTATCGAGGGTTTGACTATGACCCAGTTCAAAACCGAGAAATTGGAGGCCTAACTGTTGTAAAGCTGTTTCAATTTCCGGTAACGTGAAACGATGCTCTTGAATGTGAAAGAGTAGGTCGCGGCATTCACTTAAATTATAAAAGTCAGGAATAGTTAAGATTTTAGCCAGTTTAGAATCAGCATCCTCTGCTATGGCAATGATGTCAGTACGGCATTGGCGAATGTCCTTTGCAGAAGTATTGTAGTGTTTTGCTTTAATAAAATCACGTGATGTTACAATCGCTTGGCGGGCGAGTTCGCTGTATAAGCCAATTTTCATAAGCCCCTTCGGACGTAACAAATCAATCAATACAGCCCATCCGGTCAGGGGATCTTCCAAATGGTGCAGGACGCCCACAGATTCAATCAGGTCAAATTGTCGGTTAAGTTGGTTTAATTTAAGAATATCAGCTTGCATATAGTCAATGGTTGAAACTGATGATTCTTGCGTTTTTCTAATGGCGTAAGACAAACTGCTTAGACTCAGGTCAATAGCCAGAACGTTACTGTTTAGAAATCTTGAAGCGGTATTCAATGCATGCTGCCCGGTACCACAACCGGCAATAAGGATGTCAGGTTTTTTACTAAAGGGTTGTTTGTTGAGGTTAAGGTTAAGACCCAAATTTTCCAACGCTTTTTCAATCGGTAAGGGTGTTGAATAAAGGCCGGCATTAACCCAGCGAGGGTAAGGACTTTGTTCATACTGATCTCTGACTGATTGGGAAATCTTATTGGTGATTGTTGTGATTTTATGAATTTTGGAACGTAAGCGTTGTTCTTCTTGAACTTCAATCAACTGTCGCACAATAATTTTTTTCAGAACATCTAAGTAATGCGAAGACAGTAATTGTTCAGACCATGCATAATGATTAAGCGGTCGGTAACTGGCTAATAGGGTAATCCAAGCGCTTGGCAGGGTTTTATTCTTTTTGAGAAGCAGATTAATTTTATTTTCAAGGCGATTGATTTTAATGGTTTCATCATCGCTTTCAAAAAAAACATATTCATTAGTAAAACAGTGTATTGCAAGGGCCTCATAGAACGGTGCAATGTGATGGGTATTATTTGTTGTGAGCAGAGTGTCCAGCATGGAACGCCGTATGTGTGTTAACAGCGATTCTACCTCAGGGTCCGGGAGAGGGGTTAAGGTCATTAATTGTAGCAGGAGCGGAATGGTTGTTAATTGTCTGGTAATCACGTTTTCAGTATGATCAAGAGTCGCTGTTTTATAAGTGTTGAGCACAGCTTTTAATTGCGGGTGGTGGCGTAAATTACTCATGATGGCCGATGAAATATCGCTGGGTCTGACGCTGGGTTGCTCAAGTGCCTGGTGAAGGAAAGGCATGATCGCTGTGTTAAAGGTGGTGAATTTAATACCTTGTAAAACAGCGACAAAGGTTTCCCAGAATAAGGGGTTTTCAGGGTCTATAGAAAGGGCTTGTTGGATGGAGGTCAGTGCTGAAATCGGTTGATTAAGTTTATTGAGTACATTACCCAAATTGTTGTGTGCATTAGCATATTCTGGGTTGAGTTGTAACGTTTGTGTATAGCTGTCAACAGCGGCATCTAGTTTGCCAACTTCTTTCAGGGTATTCCCCAGATTATAATGTGCATCGGTATAATCAGGTTTAAACTTGAGCGCTTGTTCATAGCTTGTAATGGTGACATCCAGTTGGCAGAGATTTTTAAGTGTGTTGCCAAGGTTGAAATGTGCTTGTGCAAAGTCAGGTTTAATTTTTAATGCCTGACGGTAGCTTTTAACAGCTGCTTTTAATTGCCCGCGTTCTTGGAGAACATTGCCTAGGTTATTATGGGCTTCTGCAAAGTTCGGGTTTATGTTGATGGCGTTTTTATAACTTATGGTTGCTCTGGCTAATCGGCCAAGGTTCTGCAGTGCATTACCTAAATTGCTGTGTGCTTCAGCATAGTTTGATCGAATAGTTAATGCGTTCTCAAAACAGTGAACAGCAGTTTTAAATTGGCCGAGTTCGTTATAAGCCGTTCCTAAGTTATTATGCGCTTCAGCAAAATGGGGGTTAATTTGGATTGTTTGCTGGTAGCATTGAATGGCTGCGTCGAATTGCCCAAGGTCTTGCAAAGTAAAGCCTAGATTATTATGGACATCGGCGTAGTCAGGTTTTATTTTAAGTGCATATTGATAACTGTTAATGGCCTTAACCGGTTGGTCGAGATTTGCATAACACGCGCCTTGTATATTGTAGAGTAGTGGAATATCAGGGTATTCAGTTAATAGTTTATTCACAGTATCCAACGCTTCTTCAGTCTTGCCTTTTGCGTGTAGTGCAATAATAAAATCAGTTTGGATTTGTGACGGTCTTTTTTTTTGTGCAGTGTCAGCATTAAGTTGGGTTTCTAATTGGTCGACGCTCTCGCCAATAAGTCCTTGTGACCGGCCACGATTAAGGATTTTCCGTGCCTTATCTTGTTGACCAGTACAGATCAAGGTGTCAATATAATTCACCCAGAATTGTCCTTGATTTGGGTTCGAATCTAATGCTTGTTTGAAAAGTGGCAGTGCTTTGTTGAGTTGACCATTTTGAACGGTGAGAACAGCTAAATTATGGTTGGCTTCGGCGTGGTTCGGAGTCATTTTTAAAACATGACGGTATAACCGTTCAGCATCTTGTAACTGACCTTTTTGGTGTTGCTGGATTGCCTGTTGCAGGTTTTCCTGAATGCCCATTAATAAGATGACCTTAAATCGTTTGATACTTTATAGTATAGATTCGGCTGTTTAAGGGCAATATTTAGCGGTTATTAGCACTATTCGTAGGGTTTTTCTGTTGTCAAACAGCAAAGCTCAGCCATTAGGCCGTAGTCATTTTTACCAGTTTAGATGGAATACTATAAATAGGGCATATGACACATTTTCAGGAATAACCTGAATCCCTCTTTAAGTTATTGCTATAGTTTTACAAAACCTCAGCTTTAGAGCGTAAATTTTAAGGAAGCCAGATGAAATTTAAGAGCACCATCGTATTATCACTACTGTGTACCACACCGGTATTGGCCTCACATACCGGCGGTATGAGCTTTATGGGGGGTAAACAATTTGCCTCGCCGATGAATACTGAAAGTGCGATTACGGCCCCTAAAGGTAATTTTAATGTGGGAGCTCGCTATGAATACCGTAAATTACAAAAATTAAGTGCAGCAACACGTGAAGCACTAAAAACGGCCAATCCCAATGCCGACCTTCACAGTGCCGATAGCTTAATGGTGCCTTCTTTTAGCTTGAGTTATGGCGTAACCGATGATTTAACAATCGGTGTTCGAGTACCGTTAGTTTACCGGTTTGGAATGGAAGACTCTCATGCTCATCTCGAGGATGGAGAGGTACACGAAGTCGAAAATATGGACTTGGGCGATAACGAAGGGCTTGGCGACACCTTGTTTTTTGGCCAATATCGCTTCTATAAAGACGAAGCAACTAGAACACACGTATCCTTGTTGTTAGGTGTTAATGCGCCGACCGGCGACACCAAAGAACGTGTACACAGTACCGGTGCTGGCGAGCATGATGGCACCCGCTTTGAAACCGAATTACAACCGGGGTCTGGGGCTTGGAATGGTTTGTTGGGATTAGCGTTTACGAAACAAGTGGATGCGATGTCTTTTGACAGCAGTGTGATGTATAGTATTTCAAGTGAAGGCGCACAAGGCAGCGATTTAGGGGACTCTGTGGGATATAACATTTCCAGTGCCTACCGTTTACCACTGACCGGTTTAGCGGAGCTGTTTAATAAATCAGCACTTGATTTTGTTTTAGAATTTAATGGCCAACACCAAGAGCATGAAGAACAAGCGGGCGTAAAAGTCGGTAATTCGGGCGGTAACTCACTGTATATTTCCCCGGGTCTGCGTTTTGTCTCCGGCTCGAACCGTTGGAACAACTGGAATGTAGGCACCTCTTTTGGTTATCCGATTGTTGATGATTCCAATGGCGATCAAGATGATCTTGATTACCGGATCTTAGGTACTGTTAATGTTAACTTTTAGGATGCCGTAAACATTGACGTATATTATGTGCTCGGTGATAAAGGGATAGACCCGAGCACTATAAATTTTTCACTGATAGTTATGATCCCTGATAATGTTTAAACGTTCTAAAAAGAAGACTTCGCCGCAATTCATCTGGCTTTTTATCCTAGCCCCGCTGTTGCTTACGGCTTGTCAATCAACCGGAAAAACCGCATTGCTTAACCATTATTATGACCATGGCAGTGCAGCACTTAACGGTATTATTGCAACGGACTTTGCACCCGATGGAACCTTGTGGCGTTTATTCCCTACTGACAAGAACATATTTGTTGAATACTCAACCGATTTAGGACGTTCGTTTAGTCGGTCTTTTAAAGTTAACCCAGAAGAACAAAAGATTAATGTCTGGGCAGAAAACCCGCCGATTATTAAGGTGAGCCGTAGTGGTCGCATCCATGTGCTTTATTACGCCGATGAGGATCAGCGGGCAACCACTTATTTTAGTTATTCCGATGATCAGGGGCGAACGTTTAGCACACCCATTTTAGTGAGTGATGAAGCGACAACGGCGATGCATTACATGGATCAAATGCTGGTTGATTCAACGGGAAAAGTTTATTTCTTTTGGCACGATACCCGTCATGGTCGCCATGATCCAAAATTAGGGTCGGGCGTCGTTTCATTGTATTACACAACCTTTGACCGTGTTAACGGCCGTTTAGAGAATCAAAAAATAACCGGTGGGATCTGCTCTTGTTGTCGTACAGCGATAGCACTCGCACCGAATGATAAACCGGTCATTCTTGCTCGGATGGTCTTAGAAAAAGGTATTCGCGATCATGCTTTGATACGACTGCTGGATAACCATCAATGGTCAAAACCTATCCAAGCGATTACCGATAATTGGCGTGTGGATGCGTGTCCTGAGCATGGACCGGCAATATCGATTGATGATCAAGGCCGATCGCATTTGGTTTGGTTTACCTTAGGGGAACAACGCCAAGGGATCTTCTATGCCCACACGGATGATTACGGTCATCATGTTAGCCATCCTCCACTGGCCTTAGGTGACCCCAGTCAACTCCCCGGGCACCCGGATGTATTGGCTATCGGTAACCGTGTTTATCTTGCTTGGCAGGAATTTGATGGGGAACAAACGCATATTGTGGTTCAATACTCTCATGATCGTGGTGCCAGTTGGTCACACAGTAAACAGGTATTGAGTGCTCCTGATCGTACCGCACACCCGCAACTTATTCAACAAAACGATAACGCCTATCTTATTTGGTCTTCCGAAGGAAAAGGTTTACAACTGATCACTATCAACAATGATTAAATCTACTGCAATGCCTATTTTTAGACTTTTTAGCTGTACCTTATTATTATTTTTTACCGTGGTGGTTTCTGCCAATGACGCCAACGAACCGAATGGCTTACGCCTCGGGAGCTATCAAGAATTAGTGGCTCAACATGAAGCTAAACCACTGGTAGTGGTATTTTGGTCGATAAGTTGCGCATCGTGTTTAAAAGAAATGGCGACCATTAAAGAAATTCACCAAGAACAGCCTAGTTTACCCATCGTGATGGTGTCAATTGATGATAGCACGGAAGCTTCAGCGGTTCTGGCAACACTACAAGATAAAGGGCTTTCCGATCTTGAATCATGGGTTTTTACAGAATCTAATCCACAGCGTTTACGCTATGAGATTGACTCGACGTGGTACGGTGAAATTCCACGGCTGTATTTTTTTGATGCTGATCATAATCGGCGCGGCATTAGCGGTAAAATCAGTAAAGCGGATTGGCTTGAATTATTAGCAAGTTAATATAAAATACTGCGCTTGATTCTGTAAATTGTTACAGGCAAGCGAGCGCACCACTAATCATATTTTTTCCTGAGTTACCTTTTTATGACGCTGCATACAGTGACGCGGTTTCTTTTTTTACCCATTATCATCTTGATGATGCCGGGACCTTGGGTCTTAGCAGCAGAACAACATCCCCATTTAGCGGGTCATAGCGAGCATTTAGAAGCGCTTGATAAGCTAATTATTAGTGCACCGCTTGGCCAATCGGTTGCCAATACCGCTTTGCCGGTATCCGTTTTAACGGGCGATAACCTTAGACAAAAAATCGCAGCAACCCTAGGCGAAACGCTTGCCAATGAACCCGGGATTACTAATCAATCGTTTGGTCCGGGTGTGGGACAACCGGTTATTCGTGGACAGAGTGGTTCACGCGTCAGTGTAATGCAAAATGGTTTAGGCAGTCTTGATGTGTCTGCATTAAGTCCAGACCATGCCAATAGTACCGATGCTTTTTTTGCGCAGCGGATTGAGATTTTAAGAGGCCCTTCCTCTTTACTCTACGGTAGCAGTGCCATTGGCGGTGTAGTCAATGTTATTGATAACAGAATTCCTGTCTTAAGTTATGAGAGTCTCTTAGAGGGGGCTGCAGAGCAGCGTTATAATACCGTTAATGAAGGTAAAACTACGGCGTTCAAGGTCGATGGTAATCATGACTTTTTAGCCTTTCATGTAGACGGTGTCTTAACTGAAAGTCTGGCCATGCAAATTCCTGATTATGCGGTTGATCTTACCAAAACCGGCGGCAATTATAATTCTCAAAATCGTCTTGCGAACAGTCAAAATCGTAAAAAATTAGGGACTGTTGGTTTTTCAGTCAATGGAGACTTAGGGTACATTGGCTTTTCGGTTAATCATCAAACCAACCATTACGGTATTCCGCCTGAAACAGCCGATGAGACGGTCCGTATTGATGCAACACAAACCCGTTATGATATGAAAGCTGAATTAATTGAGCCGGTAACGGGCGTTGAAAATGTGCTTCTGCGTTTAGCTTACAATGATTATCAGCATGTCGAGCTTGAAAATAACCAGCCAGGAACCACCTATAACCATGAAGGTTTTGAAGGGCGCATAGAAATAACCCAGCCGGCCTGGTGGTTATTTGAGCACGGTGTTTTAGGCGTGCAAACCCGAAACAGTGAATTTTCAGCGCTGGGAGTCGAAGCCATTGTGCCTAAATCGGCGATTGATTCGATTGGATTTTTTAGCGTTCAAGATTTTCACAGCCCTGTGGGTATTTATGAGTTTGGACTACGGGTTGAACACCAATCGATTGATCCTGATAATCAATCGGCCACGCATCATACGCCAGTCAGTGGGTCTCTCTCAGGTCTTTGGGACATTATTGAGCCGCTTTCTTTGAGTCTTTCTTTTTCTCATTCACAGCGAGCACCCGATATTCAAGAGTTGTTTTTAATGGGCTCTCATCCGGCCACGCAAAGCTATGATATTGGCAATCGTGCACTAACGGAAGAAACCTCACGGAATATTGAACTGGGTTTACATTTTGCAACGGATGAGTTTAAAGCAGATCTGAATCTGTATCATAATTGGGTTTTAGATTATGTTGCCCGTATTCATTC
>DTSI01000078.1 GCA_012965425.1 Methylococcaceae bacterium | reverse complement strand
TGCTTGTTTATTGGTGACGCCTTACTATAACAAGCCGACGCAAGAAGGGCTTTTTTTGCATTACCAAGCGATTGCAGAAGCGGTTGATATTCCTCAGATTTTGTATAACGTTCCAGGACGGACGGCGTGTGATATGTTGCCAGAAACCGTGGCGCGATTATCAATCATTGACAATATTGTGGGTGTGAAAGAGGCAACGGGCGATCTTGACCGTGTGCTGGCGTTGCGTGAATTATGTGGCGATGATTTTGCGCTTTACTCCGGGGATGATGCTTCTTCGTGTGCGTTTTGTTTATTAGGCGGGCAGGGGGTTGTTACGGTTACCGGAAATGTTGCGCCTCAGTTAATGCATGACATGGTTATTGCGGCTATAGCGGGCGATCGTACGACAGCATTGGCTATTGATGAGAAATTAACGGGTTTACATACGCACTTATTTGTTCAGGCAAATCCAATTCCGGTTAAATGGGCAGTCAGTGAAATGGCGTTGATCAAAACGGGTATTCGTCTGCCATTAACATGGCTTACTCCGGATTGTTTTGCGGTGGTTAAAGAAGCAATGCAGCAAGCAGAAGTATTCTAATGCTCAGGTTCGAAAGTTTAGGTGCGGTGGTGCGGTGGCGGTTGTTATTACTGATGACTATTATTATTGTTTCTGGGTGTACCCGTATTAAGACCTACTTTCCTGATAAGCAAATTGATTATCGGCACAGTACTGAATTACCGGTTTTAGAAATACCGGTAGATTTACGAAATAACGAGTTGGAAAGGCAAATTGCTGAAGTTAAAAGAGCCGCCAAGATCGTTGAAACGACAACCGGTCAATCATCAGGTGCGTCACCAGAACAGCAGGGGCTACCGCTAACACAGGTCGTTCGGCTGGTAAGCTATACCGGTGGGTCCCCTCGGTTGGAAATAGCTAAATCGTATGATTTAACTTGGCGTATTGTTGGTAAAGCGTTGATTCGTGAAGGCATAGAAATCGTTGCCAGAAATCAGGCGAATGCGGTTTATTTTATTCAATATGATTGGAATAAGTCGCCGATATCTGACGGTTCGCTATGGGATGAGTTTGATTTTGTTTTTGGCGAAGATCCAACCCGTGAGCAAGAATATCAAATAAGAGTGTTTGACAGTAATGGTCAGAGTGACATTATGCTTTTGGATAAAAATGCGGACGCACTCCCGCAACATGAAAGTTTACCGATATTGAAAATTTTAGAGCAGGCCATTAAAGAAGATTTGGCTGACGAATGACAAAAACACATCTAACCATTTCGTCGAGATGATTAGATATTGCCGAAAAAAATTACCATGCTAAGACTACCAGGCCCGAAGGCCCTTTCTTTCTTTCGAACCGAGAAATTATTACTAGAACTGCAGGCTATTAACAGGCACATTGTTGCTTTGTCCGCACGCTTTGTTCACTTTGTTAATGTTGATGAGCAGCGTTTGCCTGCAGAGCAGTTGACACAGTTAGGGCAATTGCTCGATTATGGGGATGCGGTTAAAACGACAGGTGAGGATGGTTTTCCGATTTTAGTGATCCCTCGGGAAGGCACTATTTCACCGTGGTCGAGTAAGGCAACGGAGATTGCGCAGCGTTGTGGATTGGTTGGTGTTTTACGGCTTGAGCGAGCGATCGAATACCGCTTGACGGTTCAAGGGGATGTCGATGTGAGTGCCGACCTGGTATCTTTGGCTGGGATTTTATATGACCGTATGACCCAAGCGATTTGTTTGGAGTCAGAGCGTCCTGAAATTTTTGAACAGGCAGAACCGAAACCGTTAGCAACTATTGCGGTTTTAGAAGCGGGGCGAGACGCCTTGGTTCAAGCAGATGAAAGTCTAGGGTTGGCATTGTCAGCAGATGAAATAGATTATTTACTGGCCAGTTTTCAGGGCTTGGGTCGAGACCCTACGGATGTGGAATTAATGATGTTCGCGCAGGCTAATTCGGAGCACTGCCGGCATAAAATATTTAATGCACAATGGACTTTAGACGGTGTCGAACAGGGACAAACCTTGTTTGGGATGATTCGCAATACTTATCATTGTAATCCGGAAGGGGTGTTGTCGGCCTACAGTGATAATTCTTCTGTCATCAAAGGTTCTCTTGCACAGGTCTTTATCCGTGATCCTATTACCGGGCACTATGGTTATGTCGATGAGGATGCGCATGTTTTGATGAAGGTCGAAACACATAACCATCCAACTGCTATTTCGCCACGCCCCGGTGCTGCTACCGGTTCGGGTGGCGAAATTAGAGACGAAGGAGCCACCGGGTTGGGTTCGCAGACCAAGGCTGGGTTAACGGGTTTTTCGGTGTCTAATTTAAAAATACCGGGGTTGCGGCAACCATGGGAAGTTGATTACGGTAAGCCTGAACGTATTGCTTCGGCATTGGATATTATGCTTGAGGCGCCAATTGGCGGTGCCGCGTTTAATAATGAATTTGGCCGTCCGAATTTAGCCGGTTATTTTCGTAGTTTTGAACAACCCGCAGTGGCTTCCGAGAGCCATCATTTATTAGGTTACCATAAGCCTATTATGATCGCTGGGGGGATGGGTAATATTCGGCCCATGTTGGTCAATAAAAACACCATCCCACCCGGTGCGCTCATTATTGTTTTAGGGGGGCCGGCGATGTTGATTGGATTAGGAGGCGGTGCAGCCTCTTCACAATCTTCCGGTGAAATATCAGCGCAGTTAGATTATGCCTCGGTACAACGTGAAAATCCTGAAATGGAGCGGCGTTGTCAGGAAGTGATTAATCATTGTTCGGCACTAGGGGATAAAACGCCGATCGTTTCAATTCATGATGTCGGGGCTGGAGGGTTATCTAATGCGGTTCCGGAAATCATTCATGATTGCAAACGTGGGGGGCGTTTTGAATTACGTAAAATATTAAATGCCGATCAAGGCATGTCGCCGATGCAAATCTGGTGTAATGAGGCGCAAGAACGTTATGTAGTGGCGATTATGCCAGAATCATTGCCGTTGTTTGAATCCTTCTGTCAGAAAGAAAAATGTCTTTATGCCGTTATTGGCGAAGCGATCGAAGATGAGCAATTACAATTAACCGATGCGTTGCTAAAAGAAGATGCCGTGAATTTGCCGATGTCGCTACTGTTTGGTCAGGCGCCTAAAATGCATCGTGATGTTAAGCGCCAAGCCCCGAGTCTTAGCAAACTGGATGTGTCCGGGGTCACGTTGCCAGACGCTATTAAGCGCGTGTTATCTTTTCCTGCCGTTGCTGATAAAAGTTTTCTTATTACCATTGGTGACCGGTCGGTCACGGGGTTGGTGGTTCGGGATCAAATGGTGGGGCCGTGGCAAGTGCCTGTTGCCGATGTTGCTGTCACCGCTTCTGGTTTTTATGCCAAGACCGGTGAGGCCATGGCAATGGGGGAAAGAACCCCGGTCGCTGTTATCAATGCGCCGGCATCAGGACGATTAGCGATTGGTGAGGCGTTAACGAATCTTGCAGCAGCGGCTATTGGTGAATTAGGGCAGGTTAAGTTATCGGCTAACTGGATGGCAGCCGCCGGTTTTGGTGGTGAAGATGCGGCCTTGTTTGAAACGGTCAAGGCGGTGGGTATGGAATTGTGTCCCGCTTTGGGGATTGCTATTCCGGTGGGTAAGGATTCATTGTCGATGAAAACGGTTTGGCAAGAAGATGATCAAGCCAAGTTAATGATATCACCAGTCTCTCTGATAACAACCGCATTTGCACCGGTTAATGATATTTATAAAACATTAACCCCTGAGCTTCAGAATACGGACAGTGTATTAATATTAATTGATTTAGGGCAAGGAAAAAATCGCTTGGGCGGTTCGGTGTTAGCGCAGGTTTATCAGCAATTGGGGGATCTGGCGCCGGATCTTGACGATGCGATTTTATTTAAATCCTTTTTTGACACTATTCAGGCGCTGAACCAACAGGGGCTGTTATTGGCTTATCATGACCGTTCTGATGGTGGCTTGTTAGCGGTGGCCGCAGAAATGATGTTTGCCAGTCGCTTAGGGGTGGCGCTAACCCTAGAGGCCTTGGGCGAGGATAGTTTGGCGGCGTTGTTTAATGAGGAGTTAGGTGCGGTCATTCAAGTCTCAGTGACTCACAAAGCAGCAGTTTTAGCACATCTTGGTCAGGCTGGATTATCGACCTGTAGCCATGTGATCGGTACGCTTAATAGTTTGGCTGAGTTAACTATCCAAGCCGGTGGCACGGTTGTTTATTCGCAATCTCGGGCCCAACTACAGCAAAACTGGTCAGAAACCAGTTTTCATATGCAAGCATTACGTGACAATCCTGCGTGTGCAGAGCAGCAGTTTACTCAAATTTTGGATGATACAGACCCGGGGCTACAAGCACAGTTAACCTTTGACGTTCATGAAGATATAACCAGCCCTTTTATCGGTAGTTATAGGCCAAAGGTGGCGATCTTAAGGGAGCAGGGTGTTAATGGTCATGTCGAAATGGCCGCAGCATTTGATCGGGCTGGTTTTACCGCTATCGATGTTCACATGAGTGACCTATTGGATCAGCGGGTTTCTTTGCGTGAATTCCAAGGCATTGTTGCCTGTGGCGGGTTTTCTTATGGCGATGTTTTAGGGGCCGGAGGGGGGTGGTCAAAATCTATTTTATTTAATGATTATGTGCGCCTACAGTTTCAAGACTTTTTTAATCGAGAAGATACCTTTGGGCTAGGTGTTTGTAATGGTTGTCAAATGTTTTCCGGATTGAAAACCTTAATTCCCGGGACCGCCCATTGGCCGCAATTTGTTGGTAATATTTCAGAGCAGTTTGAAGCGCGTGTAGCCATGGTGGAAGTCATGGAGTCACCTTCGATTTTATTGTCTGGGATGGCCGGATCGAGAATGCCGGTTGCTATTGCACACGGTGAGGGGCGAGCGCTTTTTCAAGCGGGTCAGTTGGAGGCCGCGCTTGAGGCCCGTCAGGTCGCTTTAGCTTATGTCGATAATTATGGCCAACCCACGACAGCGTTTCCCGCTAATCCGAACGGTTCAGTCATAGGTGTGACCGGGCTCACCTCTGAAGACGGTCGTTTTACGATTATGATGCCGCATCCTGAGCGTTGTTTTAGAACCATTCAGAATTCATGGCATCCTGAGGGTTGGGGTGAGTATGGGCCGTGGATGCGCTTGTTTGCAAATGCGCGCAAATGGTTGGGGTGATGAAAGGTCTACTTTGTTTGAGGAATAATGCGTTATGAATGAGCTAACGATTGAGGCTTTTGTTGGTAATACACCGTTAGTCAAGTTGCAACGATTACCCGGTGATTCCAGTAATACCTATTGGGTGAAATTAGAAGGTAATAATCCAGCGGGTTCGGTTAAAGATCGCCCCGCTTTAAGTATGATTCAACATGCTGAGCGTCGCGGTGAGATTAAGCCGGGTGACCGCCTGATCGAGGCGACGAGTGGGAATACCGGTATAGCACTGGCCATGGCAGCAGCGATTAAAGGGTATCGGATGACGCTGATTATGCCTGACAATATGAGTGCAGAGCGGCGATCATCAATGGCCGCTTACGGTGCTGATCTTATTCTTACGCCGGCCGAAAAGAGTATGGAAGGGGCGATTGATTTAGCCAGAAAAATGGAAGCAGACGGTCAGGGGCGTATTTTAGATCAATTCTCGAACCCAGATAACCCGAGAGCACATTACGAGGGGACAGGGCCTGAAATTTGGCGTGATACCGAAGGTCAAGTGACGCATTTTGTTAGTTCGATGGGGACAACGGGAACGATTATGGGAACCTCGCGTTTTTTGAAAGAACAGAACAGTGCGATTGAGGTAGTGGGTGTTCAACCCAAAGATAATGCTAAAATACCCGGTATTCGTCGGTGGCCAGAAGAATATTTACCTAAGATCTATGACCCTTCTCAAGTCGATTACATTCTCGATGTAGATCAACAGCAAGCTGAGGACATGACTCGTGCCTTGGCCGCTAAAGAGGGTATTTTTGCTGGAATTTCCTCAGGGGGTGCGGTTGCAGCAGCGCTGCAATTAGGCGAGCAATTAGAAAATAAAGTTATTGTGACTATTATTTGTGATCGGGGTGATCGTTACTTGTCAACCGGCGTATTTTCAGTATAAAAGGCACATTATTTTGACTCGATATACTATTTATTAAGAGGTAAAAAGAACATTCATGGCAAGACGGCGTTATAAGAAAAAGAAATTACCAGCGGCTCCTGTGCGTGCAACGATAGAATCTTTTGCGCATGATGGGCGAGGGTTAACGCATGTTGATGGCAAGGTGGTTTTTGTTGATGAGGCGTTGCCGGGTGAGGAGGTTGACTTTATCTATACCGATAGTCGCCGCGATTATGCTGAGGGTAAAGTTGTTAACTTAGTGACTTCGGCGCCTGAGCGGGGAGAGCCCGGTTGTCCCCATTATGGTATCTGCGGGGGCTGTAGTTTCCAGCACGTTAAAGAGTCGTTGCAAATAGAAATAAAACAGTCGATATTAGAAGAACAGTTTAAACGGATTGGTAAACTTGATATCCCGCTTATTTGGGAGCCTTTGACGGGACCTTTTTGGGGGTATCGGCAAAAGGCGCGAATGGGCGTTAAATATGTCGCTAAGAAAGGGCGTGTTTTGGTCGGGTTCAGGGAGCGTCGGCAACCTTTTTTAGCGGATATTGAATCGTGTCGTGTTATGCATCCGGCTGTGGGTGAGCGGTTGATGGCACTTTCAGCGATGATAGGTCAACTTACGATTAAGGACAAAATACCTCAAATTGAAGTTGCTATAGGGGACAGTGATGTGGTGCTGGCCATTCGGGTTCTGGAGCCGCCCACTGAGGACGATTGCACCGTTATTCGTGATTTTGCACAGGCCCATCAGTTAGTGATTTATCTACAACCTAAAGGCCCTGATTCAATTATTCCGTTATGGCCAGAGGCCGGGTTGATGCCCAGTTATGCTTTGCCTGACCATCAGGTGAATTTTAAATTTAAACCAACGATGTTTACCCAAGTCAACACGGCCATTAATCGGAAAATGATTAATCGCGTTATTGATGTTTTAGCGTTAACGAAGGACGACCGCGTGTTGGATTTGTTTTGCGGGCTGGGAAATTTTACCTTGCCGTTGGCCCGGTATTCAGGTCATGTGGTCGGGGTTGAGGGCGATTTGCCCTTGGTTAATCATGCCCAAGAAAATGCGCGATTAAATGATATAAGTAATGTTGATTTTTATAAGGCAGACTTGTTCGGCGATTTATCTGCAGAGCCGTGGGTTCAGCAAACGTTTACCAAGGTATTGCTTGATCCTTCTCGAGCCGGTGCTGCTGAAGTTTTAGCATGGATGCCGAAGTGGAAACCTGAATGTATTGTTTATGTTTCTTGTAATCCAGCAACACTGGCCAGAGATGCGGGTATTTTAGTTAATGATTTAGGGTATCGTTTAGAGAAGGCGGGCGTTATGGATATGTTTCCGCAAACGGCACATGTTGAATCTATTGCGGTTTTTCGCCGCTAGTGCGGACTGTTTATACGTATTTTTTAAGCTGACCTTATGAGTGTTGCTGATTTTTTGGATATTGATTTGAACGCGCAGAACCTGTCAGTGATTCGTAACGGTGAGGTGTGTCGGCGTTTTGTTGTATCGACGGCAAAAAATGGCCCAGGTGAGCAAGCGGGCAGTGAGTGTACACCGCGGGGTTGGCATAAAATTAAGGCTAAAATCGGTGCAAGGGCCCCCCGGCATACGGTTTTTTCAGGGCGCAGACCCACCGGTGAAATCTATGGTGCTAGTCTGGCTAAGACCTTTCCGGAGCGGGACTGGATTTTGACGCGTATTTTATGGTTAGTTGGGCTTGAGCCGGGGCGAAACCGATATGGATCAGTCGATTCTGGTTGGCGGTATATTTATATTCACGGCAGCCCGGACGATCTTGTGACGGCGACACCGCAATCCCATGGCTGTGTTCGAATGAAAAATCAGGATGTTATAGCATTATTTGATCTTGCTTTGACCGGAGAGCGGGTCTTAATTCATGAGTAAACGGTCCGGTTAATGAGCTGTTTTGACTAAAGCGATGAACCGATTAGTGATGGGCGTTGAGTATAACGGTAGCCAATTTTCGGGCTGGCAGTGGCAACGGGGGCTTCGGACCGTGCAGTCAGTGCTTGAAACGGCTTTAGCAACAGTAGCTAATGAGCCGGTTACCGTGGTGTGTGCGGGGCGCACAGATAGTGGGGTTCATGCGTTAGAGCAAGTTGTTCATATGGATACAACGGTGATTCGGTCACAGCAGTCATGGTTGATGGGTGCTAATACTTATTTACCTGATGATGTTCGGCTGCTGTGGGTTCAAGATGCCCAAGGGGGTTTTCATGCCCGTTACAGTGCTATTGCCCGTTTTTATCGGTATGTCATTTTGAATCGCCCCATACAGTCAGCACTGCGTTATCGTCAAGTGACATGGTGTTACCCAGAGCTTAATGTTGCCCGGATGCATGAGGCGGCTCAATATTTGGTTGGCAATCATGATTTTACGTCTTTTCGCGCGCAAGGCTGTCAATCTAAAAGTCCGCGTCGATTCATGTACTTTATTAAGGTTTATCAAGAGGGTGATTTGATAACCATTGATTTATGTGCTAATGCCTTTGTGCATCATATGGTTAGAAATATTGCCGGAACTTTAATTGAAATTGGTCAAGGTAAACACGCCGCCGCGTGGTGTGAGCAATTGTTGAATAAAAAAGACCGGCGATTGGCGCCGGCAACGGCAGCACCGCATGGACTCTACTTGGGCGGTATTTTTTATCCGCCCGAATACGGTGTGGTTAACCACCCGGTATTTGCAGCATTACCCGTTAATGCCGCGCGATTTGATTGAATTTATTTTATAACGGCTTTCAAGCTGTTATCCGCGGTTTACGCATAGCGGAAAATTACAAACTCTATGGTATACTTGACCGCTTTGAAGAGCGTTGAGGATCATGCGAACCCGAATCAAAGTCTGTGGGTTCACCGACCCTGAGAATGCAGCGGCGGCAGCTTACCACGGTGTTGATGCTATTGGGCTGGTGTTTTATCCGCCCAGTCCACGCAATATTTCTCTGGAACAAGGTCGAAAAGTAGTTGCAGCATTGCCTGCATTTGTGACTACTGTAGGATTATTTGTTGATGAGTCTCAAGCCGTTATTGAGCGTGTTTTGTCTCAGGTGTCGATTGACCTGATACAGTTTCATGGTGATGAATCACCTGCTTTTTGTCGGGTGGTGGGACGTCCTTATATTAAGGCGGTTCGAATGCGGCCGGAAACTGATTTAATGCAATTAGCAGATGATTTTTTTGATGCATCCGCATTATTGCTGGATAGTTATCACCCGGACCTTAAAGGAGGGACAGGGCATCATTTTGATTGGAAGTTAATCCCTGAGAATTATCCGTTACCGATTATTTTAGCGGGTGGAATTAGCGTTGAAAATGCCCAGCAGGCTATTAAACAGGCGCGGCCTTATGCGCTTGATGTCAGCAGTGGGGTCGAGCGACAGAAAGGCATGAAGGATATTAATAAAATAGTAGAATTGATTACAGAGGTAGAGTTAGGTGACAGAAGAAAATAGTTTGAAATATGATATGCCTGATGAAGCAGGTCATTTTGGGCCTTATGGTGGGAAATTTGTCGCAGAAACACTCATGCTGCCAATCAAACAGTTAGATGAGGCTTATCAAAAGTATTCGCAAGATCCAGAGTTCTTAGCGGAGTTGGATAAGGATTTACACCATTATGTGGGCAGACCGTCGCCGATTTATCATGCCGAACGTTGGAGTCGTGAACTGGGAGGGGCGCAAATCTATTTAAAGCGTGAAGATTTGAACCATACCGGCGCGCATAAAATTAATAATGCAATTGGACAAGCCTTATTAGCTAAGCGAATGGGTAAAACCCGGATTATTGCTGAAACGGGAGCCGGTCAACACGGTGTTGCAGCGGCCACGGTAGCGGCTAGATTAGGTCTGGAATGTGTTGTTTATATGGGTTCTGTCGATATTGCCCGACAAGTTCAGAATGTTTATCGCATGCGTCTGTTAGGTGCGAAAGTGGTTTCGGTTGATTCCGGTTCTAAAACATTGAAAGATGCTCTCAATGAAGCAATGCGAGATTGGGTCACCAATGTCGACGATACCTTTTACATTATTGGTACGGTGGCAGGCCCACACCCTTACCCTGCGCTGGTTCGAGATTTTCAGACTATTATTGGCCGTGAGTCGAAAGCGCAGTTGCAAACTATGATTGGACGGTTACCGGATGCGTTGGTTGCCTGTGTGGGAGGGGGATCGAATGCCATCGGTTTATTTCACCCGTTTATTGATGATGCTTCAGTTAAAATATATGGCGTTGAAGCGGCCGGTGATGGAATTGAAACCGGGCGTCATTCTGTGACATTGGGCACCGGGCGGCCGGG
>DTSI01000077.1:14290-29539 GCA_012965425.1 Methylococcaceae bacterium | reverse complement strand
GGGTTATAGTTGGTTTTGGATTAGTGCTTGTTTTCATGGCGTTTTATTACAAAGTGTTTGGCTTGGTTGCCAATGTGGCGTTAGCTTTTAATTTGATAATTATTGTTGCATTGCTGTCAATGATACAGGCAACTCTGACATTACCGGGGATTGCGGGTATTGTTTTAACCGTGGGTATGGCGGTGGATGCAAATGTCCTTATTTTTGAGCGGATTCGCGAAGAATTACGCAACGGTAATTCTCCGCAAGCCAGTATCTACGCGGGCTATGAAAAAGCGTTTGGTACTATTTTTGATGCCAATATTACAACACTGCTCGTTGCATTGGTCTTATTTGGCTTTGGTACTGGGCCGATTAAGGGTTTTGCAGTCACATTATCGCTTGGCATTATAACCTCTATGTTTACAGCAATTATGGGAACACGGATGATGATTAATTTAATATACGGCAAGCAACGAGCAGCGCGTTTGTCACTGTAGTTATTTTGAACGTTAAGTCACTTTAATTAAGGCTAGGAAAATATTTCATATGGTCATGTTAAAACAAAATTTTGATTTTATAAGTAAGCGAAAAATCGCTTTAGTCGGTTCGGGTTTATTACTACTTATTTCGGTTGCATCATTGATTGTCAATGGCCTGAAGTTAGGAATTGACTTTACTGGGGGGACATTAATTGAGATTGGCTATAGTGAAATAGTTGAGCTTAATAGTATTCGGTCTGCCTTAGAAGCACATGAATTCGGTGATGCGACGGTGCAGCATTTTGGAACGGCCAAGGATGTGTTAATTCGAATTAAACCGCGTGAAGGCGTCAACCATTCGCAAGCCAGTGTTGAGGTTTTGAAAGCGATCAATAGTTCTTCGGCACAAATAGCTGATTTGAGACGGGTCGAGTTTGTTGGGCCTCAAGTCGGCGATGAATTAGCGGAAGACGGTGGTCTGGCGTTATTGTATTCAATCTTTGGTATTTTGATTTATGTAGCCTGGCGATTTGAATATAAATTTGCTTTGGGGTCAGTCGCAGCATTGATTCATGATGTTGTAATTACCTTAGGTGTGTTTTCTGTTTTGGGTTTAGAGTTTGATTTGACGGTATTAGCCGCTATTTTGGCCGTTATTGGGTATTCATTAAATGACACTATTGTTGTTTATGACCGGATACGGGAGAACTTTAGAAAACTTAGGAAAGGAACACCGCAGGTTATTTTAAATAGATCATTAAATCAGACATTGAGTCGGACGTTGATGACATCATTCACAACTATACTGGTATTGATTGCCTTAGCTTTTTTAGGCGGGGAGATTATTCATAATTTTGCAATCGCATTATTAGTGGGTGTGTTGACGGGAACTTATTCGTCTATATTTATTGCAAGCCCCATTGTGTTGGCGCTGGGTGTTCGCAAAGAGGATTTGATGTTACCTGAGAAAGAAGGGGAAGATATTAATAATCATCCGTCGGGACATCGTTAAAAATTTAATTATTTTATTTTGGAGAGATAAATGGCAGTTGAACGTACGTTTTCTATTGTAAAGCCTGATGCAGTCGCTAAAAATGTAATCGGTGATATTTACAGTCATTTTGAAAAAAATGGCTTGCGCATCGTTGCATCAAAGATGTTGCATTTGACACAAGAACAAGCCGAAGGATTTTATGCAGTACACAGCGAGCGTCCTTTTTATAATGATCTAGTTTCTTTCATGATCTCAGGCCCCGTCGTGGTTCAGGTTTTGGAAGGTGAAAATGCAGTTTTAAAAAATAGAGAATTAATGGGTGCAACAAATCCAGCGGAAGCTGATGCCGGTACCATTCGCGCTGATTTTGCAGAGAGTATCGATGAAAATGCGGTCCATGGCTCTGATGCGCTAGAAACAGCAGCAGAAGAAATTGCATTCTTTTTTAATGACGATGAACTCTGTAACAGAATCCGTTAAAAGCAATTTTGACAACCTGCTTGATTTTGACAAGAAGGGGTTAGAGGCTTATTTCTCGAAAATAGGTGAAAAACCCTTTCGTGCAAAGCAATTACTTAAATGGCTTTATCAGGCGGGTGTCACTGACTTTGATGAAATGACCGATTTGAGTAAGTCACTCAGAACTTACTTAAAAGAGCATTGCACGATTAACCTTCCTGAGATAGTTCTTGAGAAGGTCGCGACAGATGGCACGGTTAAATGGGTCTTGAGGATGGCTTGTGGGAACCGGGTTGAAACGGTTTTTATTCCTGAGGAAAAACGTGGGACCTGGGGTGTGCGTTAGCCTGTTCTTTTTGCTCAACAGCACAACAAGGGTTTAATCGAAATTTAACGACTGCTGAAATCATTGGTCAATTATGGGTTGCGACTCATCGACTAGGCGAGGAGTCAAGAATAACCAATGTGGTCATGATGGGCATGGGTGAACCCTTGCTAAATTTTGATAATACTGTCAAAGCAGTCAATTTAATGCTGGATGATTGCGCTTATGGGCTATCAAAACGGCGGGTAACGGTGAGTACCTCAGGTGTGGTACCGGCTATGTATCGTTTATCAGAGGCTTGCGATGTCAGTGTGGCGGTGTCGTTACATGCCCCTAATGATCAGTTACGGAATGAGTTGGTGCCGATTAATCAGAAGTATCCTCTGGCGCAACTCATGGAGGCCTGTCAGGATGTAGTTAAACATTCACCGCGAGGCTTTATAACCTTCGAGTATGTTATGCTCGATGGCGTGAATGATACATTTTCAGATGCACGCGCGTTAGTTAGATTGTTAAAGAACGTGCCTTGTAAAATGAATCTAATTCCATTTAACCCGTTCCCGAATTCGGGTTATAAATGCTCAAAAGTAAGTGCTATTGAAGCCTTTAGAAATATTTTACATAAAGCCGGAATAATCACAACCGTCAGAAAAACACGAGGTGAGGATATTGATGCAGCGTGTGGGCAGTTAGTGGGGAAAGTGAAGGATAAAAGTCGACGGCAAGTTAAGTTAGCCAAAAACCGTGGCAATGTCCAACCGCTCTCGGGTTGATCTTTTAGTTCAAGAGTGATCATTGCTGAAAATTATGGCTAAATTAAATAATGATTTTTTTAATTTAAAAGGATGTTTTATTTCAGCGCTAGTGTTTTTTCTGACCGCCTGCGCCGCAACCGATGGTAGAGATAAAGAAAAGCGCGGGACAGAGGTACAACTCTATATTGATTTAGGGCTTCGTTATTTGGAGATGGGCGATTACCGGGTTGCGTTGACAAAGTTGAAAAAGGCCCATGCCGTTGACGATGAAAATTTCTCCAGTCACAATGCACTCGCTATTTTCTTTGATACGACGGGTAAAAAAGAATTAGCGGTGTCCCATTATAAACGTGCGTTGAGCCTCGCCCCTGACAACCCAAGGGTATTAAATAATTACGGACGTTTTTTGTGTCAGCACGGGGACATTGATAATGGCTTTGAGATGCTCATTAAAGCCGCTAAATTACCTTTAAATAATCGCTCGTGGTTGTCTTATAGTAATGCTGGCCGCTGTCAGCTCATTAAAGGGAATCAACGGCTGGCCGAAAAAAACTTTTTACAAGCAATTGCGCAAAATAACAGTTTTGCGCCGGCTTTATTTGAATTAGCGACACTTAATTATGCGCGCCAGGAATTTCTCTCAGCACGTAACTATATTGAGCAATTTATCACAGTTAATTCTGAAACAGCGGCTTCAGTTTTGTTGGCATATAAGATTGAAAGGCAGTTAGGTCGATTAACGGTCGCGGAACATTATTACCAGATTTTAAAGAAAAATTTTCCAGCGTCGAGAGAAACCCAATCGTTGGTGAATAAAGAATAACATTCAACTGAAGAGTCGTATTTAAACAATACTACTTTTAATGTATTGAGAATAAATTAGATAAGGTTTATGGCAAAGAATATTCAAGCAGTAAGAGGAATGCATGATGTACTTCCTGAGCAAACGCAAAGCTGGCAACGTGTTGAGAAGGTATTTCAACAGGTTTTAGCCAGTTATGGTTATCAGGAAATCCGTTTGCCTATTGTTGAGAAAACTGAACTGTTTAATCGGTCAATCGGTGAAGTCACGGATATTGTAGAAAAAGAGATGTATACCTTTGATGATCGTAACGGTGATTCATTGACATTAAGACCTGAAGGGACAGCGGGGTGTCTTCGAGCCGGTATCGAGCATGGCTTGTTACATAATCAAATTCAGCGGCTATGGTATTACGGGCCTATGTTTCGTCATGAACGACCACAAAAAGGTCGTTACCGACAATTTTATCAGTTAGGTGTCGAAACATACGGTATGGCTGGTCCTGATATTGATGCCGAGATAATTATTCTTGGCCACCGATTATGGACTCAGTTAGGAATAAGAGATAAATTAGAACTACAGTTGAATACTTTGGGTTCAAAGGAAGAGCGACAACACTACAGGGAAAAACTGGTTGTTTATTTTTCAAAACATATTGCCTTATTGGACGACGACAGTCGGCGCCGATTACAGACCAATCCGCTGAGGATTCTTGATAGTAAAAATCCTGAAGTACAGGCTCTGGTCGAACAAGCACCGACCTTAATGGA
This sequence comes from Methylococcaceae bacterium, assembly GCA_012965425.1. Classification (GTDB taxonomy): domain Bacteria; phylum Pseudomonadota; class Gammaproteobacteria; order Methylococcales; family Methylomonadaceae; genus OPU3-GD-OMZ. The sequence goes on along the minus strand of DTSI01000077.1, from coordinate 24,973 downwards.
TTCTCTAGGGGATGAGAGCCTACAACATTTTAAGGGGCTCACCCATCTATTGGATGAACTGGGTATTGACTATAAGATTAATTGTCGTTTGGTCCGTGGGCTTGATTATTATGGGTATACTGTTTTTGAGTGGGTAACAAATGATTTAGGCGCTCAGGGAACTGTTTGTGCCGGGGGGCGCTATGATAGTTTGGTTGAGCAATTAGGTGCTCGTAGTTCTTCTGCAATTGGCTTTGCTATGGGTATGGAGCGATTAATGGCGTTAGTAGAAATGCTTGGTGAGGCGTCTACCGCGAAGCGTTCAATTGATGTTTATATGATCTGTGTGGGTGATAAGACGCAAGCCGTTGGGATGGTTTTAGCTGAAACATTGAGAACTTATTTGCCAACACTGAAATTACAGGTCCATTGTGGGGGCGGTAGTTTTAAGAGCCAGTTTAAGAAAGCTGATAAAAGTGGTGCTGACATCGCTTTAATTATCGGTGATGACGAAGTCGCTAATGATGAGGTCGGTGTCAAGTCGCTTCGAAAAAAACAGGATCAAAATATTATGGCTCAAAAAGAGGTAGGGATGTACCTGCAAAAGGCATTGAATATTACGAGTAGTGAAGGATAATTTTTTTGAATTCGCATTATTTGAATATAGGTTTTTTAAAATAAGGTAAAGCAGACGTGGAAATTTACGAAACAGAAGAAGAACAGGTAGAAGCATTAAAACGGTGGTGGAAAACCAATGGAACCTCAATTATTACAGGGATTGTTGTGGCGATTGTCATTGTTTTTTCTTGGAAATATTGGCAAAGTTATCAGGCTGATTTGACCACTGAGGCATCAAATTTTTACGGGGAGTTATTATCAGCGCAGAAAGAGGGCAAGACGGAATCGGCGCTTAAAATAGCTGAGCGGTTGGTCCAGCAGTATGAAACTACGCCTTATGCTGAGTTTTCGGCTTTATTTCAAGCCAAAATAAACGTTGATAATAATGACTATGATGCTGCGAAAGAGGTCTTGCGTAAACTGGTAACCACAGCACAGGGTGAAATTAATCATATCGCACGAATTCGATTAATACGGTTGTTGTTGGCGACAGAAGACTATGACACGGGGCTGCAATTAATTGCAGAGGTTAATCCAACGCAAGCGGAAAGTTTTGAAGGCATTTACCAAGAGTTAACCGGTGATTTATATGTTGCATTAGAGCGACGCGGGGAGGCACGCACAGCCTACCAAAATGCCGTTAGAAAAGGACGAAATACACCATTGATGCAACTTAAAATTAATGACTTAACTATCTCTGAAATTATTGAAATCAAAGAATGAGATTAGTTTTATTGTTTTTGGTTGTTATTAACTTTTCGGGTTGTTCTGCTGTTCAGACAGCCAAGGACAGTGCGCATCGATTTGCATATGGTTTAGTAGGAGGTAAAGATAATGCTACACCGCCTAAAAAATTAACGGACTATGAAGCTGCTGTAGAGATTGATGTTTTATGGGAGAGGCAGATTGGGGACGGTTATGAGGGACTAGGTTTAAGAGTCGCTCCGGTTGTTTCTGATGAGTTGATTTTTAGCGCAGGAAGTCAAGGTACTGTTGAGGCTATTAGCCTAAAATCAGGTGCTGTTATTTGGACCAGAGAAACAGAATTCCCTATTTCAGCCGGTATTGCGAAAGGGCGTAGGCACTTATTCTTTGGAACCAGTAATGCTCAGGTTATCGCGTTAAATAGTAGCAACGGCATCACTGCCTGGGTCGCTCAGGTGACCAGTGAAGTTTTAGCAAGCCCGGTTGTCGGTGAAGGTATTGTTATCGTTCGAACCATTGATGGCAAAGTTATTGCTTTGGATGAATTGTCAGGAAAACAGCAATGGATTTTTGAACGTTCTGTTCCCGCTTTATCTATTCGAGGCAATGGAATTCCTGTTATTGATGCTGGCCGTGTGTTTATTGGGTTTGCAGATGGACGGATGATTGCTTTAGATCTCCACAGCGGTAAGAATCTATGGAAAGCAAGTCTTGCCGTTCCGAGTGGGCGAACACAGATTGAGCGCTTAGTTGATTTGGATACAGATCCTGTCATTATTAATGATGTTATTTATATAGCAAGCTACCAGGGCGGGATGAGCGCGGTGTTGGCTATGGATGGCGATATTATTTGGAGTAATGAAGATGTTTCTTCTTATTCAGCCATCTCCCATGACTGGCGTTATTTGTATGTGTCTGATTCTGAAAGTAATATTTGGCAATTGGATCAACGCAGTGGTGGTACCTTATGGAAACAGACTGATTTTCATATGCGTAGGTTAACAGCACCAGCGGTCTATAAGGATTATGTGGTAGTTGGGGATTATGATGGCTATGTGCATTGGCTTTCCAGTGATGATGGGCATCAACTCGGGCGGATACAAGCGACCGGTGAGGCAATTCTAGCAATGCCTGTTATTCAAGATGATATTGTCTATATTTATGGCAGCGGTGGATCCCTTGTTGCTTTAAAAGCCTATCCTTCAAGGGAGAATTAAGGTGTTACCCGTTATAGCATTAGTAGGACGACCCAATGTGGGCAAATCGACATTGTTTAATTATTTAACGCGTTCGCGTGATGCCTTGGTTGCTGATTATCCTGGTTTAACAAGGGATCGCCAATATGGGCATATTAAGCGTGGGGAAAGAGATTGCCTCGTTGTTGATACGGGTGGTATCGCAGATGACCTTGAGGGCGTCGATGCTTTTTCTATCAAGCAAGTTCAAATTGCGATTCAAGAATCGGATGTTGTTATTTTTATGGTCGATGCGCGTGATGGTTTGAATTCATCCGATCAAACGATAGCAGATCAATTGAGAAAGTTATCAAAACCGATTTTGTTAGTCAGTAATAAGATTGATGGACTCAATCAAGAAGAAGCTGGGCTTGAGTTTTATGCTTTAGGATTAGGAGATCCGATAAAAATTGCCGCAACCCATGGCCGAGGTGTCGGTGGTTTGTTGCAGCAAATTAATTGTTTGATTCCTGACCTGAGTGTAGAACCTGAAGAGGATCAGGAAAAGCGTATTGGTGTCGCTGTGGTTGGTCGTCCTAACGTGGGTAAGTCAACCTTGATTAATCGGTTGTTAGGTGAAGAGCGGGTGGTTGTCTTTGATCAACCCGGTACGACCCGAGACAGTGTTTTTATTGAATTTGAACGTCGTGGTAAAGCCTTTACCTTAATTGATACCGCAGGAATGCGGCGTCGTTCAAAGGTCTCTGAGACCATTGAAAAATTCAGTATTATTAAAACCTTGCAGGCTATTGACAGTGCTAATGTGGTTATTTATCTGGTTGATGCCAGTGAAGGGATTACGGATCAAGATGCTAGCTTATTGGGCTTGGTTTTAGAAGCGGGCAGAGGCTTGATCATTGGCCTTAATAAGTGGGATGGGTTAACGGTTGAGCATAAAGAAAAAATCAAAAAACAAATAGAGCTTAAACTTCCATTTCTTGATTTTGCTCAGAAACACACTATTTCTGCGTTATACGGCAGTGGTGTGGGTAAGTTGTTTGATATGACCGAAAAAGTTTATCAGGCCGCTATGATGGATATGTCGACACCTAGCCTGACTCAGGTATTGAAATATGCGATTGAAGCACACCAGCCACCCTTAGTTCGGGGCAAGCGAATTAAACTGAAATATGCGCATCAAGGTGGACAGAACCCACCCATTGTGGTGATTCATGGTAATCAAACGGATTCAGTGCCGACAGCTTACAAGCGCTATTTAATGAATTTTTTTCGGGATCGGCTAAAACTGGCGGGAACACCCATTCGAATTGAGTTTAAATCGGCTGATAACCCATTTAAAAATAGAAAAAAACCACTGACCGATCGGCAACTAAAACGCGATGAGCGTCAGATTAAGAAAACCAGAAAAATAAAGAAGCATAAGCGCAGTCGGACTAAAGGAAAATAGTTGCTAGCGCTAATCTAAGAGGAAAACAATGACAGAAATTACATTGCAGGGCAAGATTATGCAGACATGCGGTGAATTACCGGCCGTGGGTGGTTCAGCGCCTGATTTTTCGTTAGTTAATCATAAGTTACAGACAGTCAGCTTATCTACTTTCGATGGGCAAGTGAAGCTGTTAAATGTTGTGCCTAGTTTAGATACCCCGGTTTGTGCTGCCTCGGCAAGACGGTTTAATGAAAAAGCAGCCGGTTTAAAGAATACTGTTATTTTAAATATTTCAGCCGATTTACCTTTTGCACAAGATCGTTTTTGTAAACAAGAAGGGCTTAAAAATATTTTCTCACTGTCAGGTTTTCGCTCCTCATTTGCAGTTGATTACGGACTGGAAATGACAACCGGCATCCTTTTGGGGTTAATGGCGAGAGCGGTTCTTATTATTGATGAACACAACAGGGTTCGTTATACACAATTAGTGTCTGAAATTACCGCAGAGCCTGATTACAAAGAAGTTATTGAGGCGCTGCGGCAAATTTAGCCGAGAGTTACCAGAGAAAAGGGCTTAAATGCTTAAAATAATCCCGTTATGGTGCCATCGTCTTCAATATCGATTCGTTCAGCTGCAGGTGTTTTGGGTAATCCGGGCATAGTCATCATATTACCAGCAATGGCTACCATAAATTCAGCGCCATTCGCTAAACGGACTTCTCTGATTTCAAGCGTATGACCAGAGGGAGCACCTTTGGCGGTTGGGTCAGTTGAAAATGACATTTGAGTTTTAGCGATACAGACGGGAAAGGAGCCGTAATCTTGTTCCCAGCGACTAATTTGTTGTCTGATTTTTAGCGGCGCAGTGACTTCGCTAGCCCCGTATAGTTTGGTAGCAATGGCGGTAATCTTATCCCAGAGGCTGTCCTCATTGTCGTAGACATAGTTAAAGCTGGGTTTTCTGTTATCGACAATATCAACGATTTTTTCAGCGAGTTGTAAAGCGCCGCCGCCGCCTTGGGCCCAGTGTTTTGAAACGATGCATTGGGCACCGATATGTTGACACAGGTCTTGAAGTAATTGAATTTCTTCTTCGGTATCAAAGGTAAAATGATTAATACAAATGACACAGGGAAGGCCATATTGTTTGGTCACATTATTATAATGACGTTCTAGGTTTTCAAAACCCTGTTTTACGGCTTCAAGGTTTTCATTATTCAGATTGCCTTTATCAATGCCGCCGTGAAATTTTAATGCCCGGAGGGTAGCCACTAAGACAACAGCAGAGGGCGTAATACCGGATTTTCGGCATTTGATATTAATAAATTTTTCAGCCCCGAGATCTGCGCCGAAACCGGCTTCAGTGACCGTGTAATCAGCTATTTTTAATGCTGTTTTAGTAGCAGTAACCGTATTGCAGCCGTGGGCAATATTGGCGAATGGACCGCCGTGAATCAGGGCAATGTTATTTTCCAGTGTTTGGACAAGATTGGGTTTTATGGCATCTTTAAGTAAAACGGCCATGGCACCTTGCGCTTTTAAGTCACTGGCGATTATCGGTGTGGTGCCATCATTTTTGTAACCAATGATGATTCGACCTAAGCGTTCTTTTAAGTCGGCACGGCTAGTTGCCAGGCAGAGGATTGCCATAACTTCAGAAGCGACAACTATATCATAGCCATCGGAGCGAACAAAACCATTCAGCGGCCCCCCCATGCCGACCGTAATGTTACGCAAAGCACGGTCATTCATATCAACCACACGTTTCCATTGGATACGTCTTGTGTCAATAGCGAGAGCATTACCGTGATGAATATGATTGTCAATGAGAGCGGAAAGTAGATTGTGCGCAACACCAATGGCATGAAAGTCACCGGTAAAATGGAGGTTAATATCTTCCATCGGAATAACTTGAGAATAGCCTCCACCAGTAGCGCCTCCTTTAATGCCAAAACAAGGACCTAAGGATGGTTCTCTAAGGCAACAAATAGTTTTCTTGCCTAATCGATTCATTGCATCGGTTAGTCCCACCGTGGTAGTGGTTTTGCCTTCTCCAGCGGGTGTTGGGCTAATAGCGGTGACCAGAATAAGTTTTCCATCCGGTCGATCTGCGAGGCTGTCAATGTAGTCCAGAGACAGTTTGGCTTTATAGTGGCCAAACGGGTCCAGATGTTCACTGTCAATATCGTATTGTTCCTTAGCAAGCGCCAAAATTGGTTTTTTCGAGGCATGTTGAGCAATTTCAATATCAGACATAGTTATGACTCCAGATAAAATGAATTGAATAAGGAATTAAGCTAAATATAGGGTTACAGAGGTTTAGGTTGGGTAAACAGGGAACCGTGCGCATAACTGCGTGACCTGGTTTCGAACGTCACTAATAACAGCCTCATTATCAAGGTTATCAAGGACATCACACATTAACTCGGCGATTAATTTGACTTCGTTTTCTTTAAAGCCACGTGTCGTTGGTGCGGGTGTGCCAACACGGATACCGCTGGTGACAAAGGGAGATTGGGGGTCATTAGGAACAGCATTTTTATTAACAGTGATGTGAGCTTTCCCTAACGCTTCGTCAGCTGCTTTCCCGGTAATACCTCGGGCAACTAAAGAAATGAGTAATAGGTGGTTATCTGTTCCTCCAGAAACGATATCATAACCTCGACTGATGAATACATCGGCCATGGCGCGAGCATTAGTAATAACTTGTTGTTGGTAGTGTCTAAAGCTCGGTTCTTGTGCTTCTTTAAAGGCAACGGCTTTGGCGGCAATCACATGCATTAAAGGACCGCCCTGAATACCTGGAAAAATCATTGAGTTCAGTTTTTTCTCAATATCAGGATTACTTTTACAAATAATAAAGCCACCACGCGGTCCCCGAAGACTTTTGTGGGTAGTGCTGGTAACAATGTCAGCAAAAGGAATTGGATTAGGATATAAATTGGCAGCGATTAAACCGGCGACATGGGCCATGTCGACCAACAAATAAGCACCGACTTCATCGGCAATGGCTCTGAAACGAGCCCAGTCAACCACTCTGGAATAGGCAGAGAAACCGGCTACTATCATTTTGGGCTGATGTTCTTGGGCAAGTGTTTGCACTTGCTCATAATCAATTTCGCCGGATGAACTTTTTAATCCGTATTGAATGGCGTTATAGATTTTGCCGGAGAAGTTGGGTTTTGCGCCATGCGTTAAGTGACCGCCATCAGCAAGGCTGAGACCGAGAATGGTATCATGAGGTTGTAGTAAGGCCATGTAAACAGCCATGTTTGCTTGTGAGCCAGAATGAGGCTGAACGTTAGCATAGTCAGCTGAAAACAGTTCTTTAACACGGTCTATCGCTAATTGTTCGACAGTATCAACATGTTCACAGCCGCCATAATAACGTTTGGAAGGGTAACCTTCGGCATATTTATTGGTTAGCACCGAGCCCTGAGCTTCCATAACGCGGGGGCTGGCATAGTTTTCTGAAGCGATTAGCTCGATGTGCGTTTCCTGACGTTGATTTTCTTGTCTTATTGCCTCAGAGAGTTCATCATCATAGTCGGCAATAGTTTGTGATTTGTTAAACATTAAGGTCTCCTGAGTGAACTAATGCATTTGTTAATTAAAAAGGCTGTAGTATTAAAATCTGTAAATCAGCGACATTAGTGCCGGTAGCACCTGTTATAAATAAATCATTCGAATGGGCAAGGGCTGTATTTGAGTCGTTATTAGTTAAAAAAGTAGTCGGGTCGATAGAGGACTGAACCATACGGTTAAAGGAAAATGGGTCTACTATTGCGCCGGCAGCCGCTGTAGGTCCATCTCGTCCATCTGTTCCGGCACTTAGAAATACCCAGTCAGATACAGCCAGTCCATAATTCTCAGCGGCAATGCTAAAGGCTAATGCCATCTCTTGATTTCTACCCCCAATACCTTGACCATTGAGGGTGACCGTTGTCTCCCCACCGGCAATAATGGCCGTGGGTTTGGTTAATCCTTGGCTAATTATTTTTTGGGCAAAAAAAAGTATTTTTTTGGCCTCCTCTTTAGCTTCGCCACATAGTTTACTACTGTAGAGATGGGTTTCATAATAGTATTTTTTAGCGCGTGTAATGATGCTGTTAATACTCATAGTATTAGAGCCAATAATGCTTAAATGGTGTTTATAATCGGGGTATAACGGTGGTTTTAATGTTTCATAGCTTGGATTTGCAACGCCCTGATCGCAAAAACTCCGGATCGCTTCAGGGAGTTGTTTCCAGAGTGAGTATTTTTTTAAAATCTTAATAACGTCTAAGAAAGTCGTGGCGTCCGGTACTGTTGGTCCGCTCGCTATGGTGCTGAGATCATTGTCAATAACATCGGATAAAATCAAAGTATGAACATCTGCAGGAAGGATATGTTTAATGAGTTGACCGCCTTTAAGGGCTGAAAAATGTTTGCGAACGGTATTTATTTCTTGAATATTTGCGCCTGAGGCCAGTAATAAATTGTTAATGGATTGCTTTTCGCTAAAGCTGATTGGAAACGCTGGGCAAGGGGCGAGCGATGAGCCGCCGCCGCTTAATAGCACTAAAACTAATTCGTTAATTTGGGCTTTTTGGGCTATTTCGATGATTTTTCTGGCCGCATAAAGTCCTGATTTATCGGGTGTAGGATGACCAGCACCAATAATATTTAAATAAGAAACAGTTTGAACATTTTCATAATTTGTAATAACAACATTGTCTGTGCTGAGTAAATGGGGCGGGATTATGTTATGCGATGAGATAGCCATTTTACAGGCGGCTTTGCCAAGGGCTATTAAGTGAACCTTGGACCAATCTTCGCTGCGTTGCTGTATCGTGTCGTTATAAAGAGTCTTGATTTGTAATTGTTGCGACTGGTAAGTGAGGAACTGTTTAATGCCGTTGCTGGGGTCTGCTGCTGCTAAGCCGGCATTAAACAGTTGAATTGCTTCGTCACGTAAATGGAGAGATAAAGTAGTCATTCTTCCCTACAATATAGACTCTTGCTGGAGTCGGCTTAAAGTTATTGCCTTTATAGGCAACTACTATAGTTATGCCATTGATTTGGCCAATCGGAATATTTCCTCTGCATCGAGCACTTGGTTATTGCTTTCGAAAAGCTGGTTAATACAGGCTTTATGTAAGGCTAGCTTTAAGGTGCCAAAGCCAATGCCACCCCAAATAATTTTGCCATGCCGGTTGATGCCTCGGTCCATCATGTCGGTCCCCCCGATGCCAATGGGAGGTGATGCGTTGGCGTCGGCAATGAGTTCAAGGTTAGGGTTATCTTTCCAGTGTGCTTCTTCGAGTAATTGTATATTGGCAGCACCGGCAGCGAAAATAATGTGTGTTTGTGCAATGGCTTTGGCACGTGCTATGTTGTCCGGGGCCTCAATAGGGCTGACAGTAACATTGAAGCGGTTGTTTATGGCTTGACAGGCTTTTTGGGCTTTATCAAATGAGCGTGAGGTGATGGCAACATGGGCACCTTCTTGTGCCAACATAGCGGCTGCTCTTTGACCGACAGGGCCGGTGCCGGCCAAAACGACGGCGTTTTTATTTTTTAAGGAATCACTGCAGGTTAATTTGGCAACACCAGCAGCAGCAGTGGTATTACTACCATTACTGTCAAGCATAATTGAGACGCGAAAGTTTGCAAAGAATTGCTGTTGAATGCTATTAAAAAGGAGTTCTCCGGAGGACATTTGGCTCCCGCCGACAAAAATAGCCGTATTCTTCTTGTCTTTGGGTGCGCGTGTAAAAATGCAGCCTTCAACTTGGGGTTTTATAGTGTCCGGCGTAAGACCACCATAAGCGATGACATGATCGACGCCGGCATCGTAGGCAACAACGGTATCGAAAACAGAGGGCATTGTATCGGTATCGAATTGAAAGAGTAGTTTTTTCACAGAATTTCCAGAATTAGCTAGGAAGTTAATAAATAAATTGCGTTAATGAATGTTGTGAATCAATTATACTGTAATTCAGTATGGGTTGTTTGAAGAGCCTTTGGTGTTATTTTAGGGGGTTCTTAATAGGTAACAAATTGAGTTTTATTCTCGCACGCGCTTATTGATGTGTGGGTTAGTATTTTGTTTCTGGTAAACGAAAGTAATTTTTGAAAAAAAATAAATAAAAATAAAAGATTATGAAAACTCCAATCAATATTGCAATCACAGGCGCTGCGGGCAGAATTAGTTATGCACTTATTTATCGTGTGGCAGCAGGTGAGTTGCTAGGTCCTGATCAGCCCATTAATTTACAGTTGCTGGAAGTTTCTTCAGAGATGGCAGTGTTAAAGGGTATTGTAATGGAGTTGAATGACTGCATATTTCCTTTGCTTAATCATGTCATTATTACCGATCAACCTGAAGTTGCTTTTAATCAGACTGATTATGTCTTTATGTTAGGTGCAAAGCCTCGTGTTTTAGGTATGGAGCGTAAAGACTTATTGCAGGCGAATGCTGAGATTTTTGCAATACACGGCCGTGCCCTAGGCGAGGTGGCTAGTCGCGATGTTAAAGTTCTGGTGGCAGGGAATCCATCTAATACCAATGCTTTGATTGCCTTAAAGAGCGCTGGAGGTTTAGGGGCTAAGAATTTTACCGCATTGACTTATTTAGATTTTCACCGCGCGATTGGCTTATTGGCAGAGCAAGGCGGGGTACACCCGAATTTTGTGAGGGATATAGTGATTTGGGGTAATCATTCCGCTACACAATACCCGGATATTCATCATGCTCAGATTAAAGGTTCAGCT
>DTSI01000077.1:0-14262 GCA_012965425.1 Methylococcaceae bacterium | reverse complement strand
GATTGAGGAATTTATTCCGATTGTTCAGCAACGAGGGGGTGCTATTATTGAAGCACTTGGGCATTCGAGTGTGGCTTCTGCAGCCTATGCGGCTATTTGTCAAATGAGGGATTGGATCGTTGACACAAACCCTGATAGTTGGATTAGTATGGCGGTATTATCGGACGGTAGTTATGGTATTGAGGAAGGATTGATTTATTCTTACCCCGTTCGCGTCGTGGAGGGAGAGGCTACCATTGTTCGTGGTCTTGATATCAGTGAGTTTAGTATTGAGAAAATGAAAGAAACAGAGGCTGAGTTAAAAGAGGAGCGCGATGCTGTTAAATATCTGTTGGAAGGCGAGGGTAAGTTTTTTAATTAGCAAATAAGGTCTCTGGGCGTTTGACCAGAAAAAAAAGCTTTAATATTATCAATAACCCGCAGGCCCATTGCTTTGCGGGTTTCTTCGGTGGCACTCCCTAAATGTGGAAGCATCGTCACATTATCAAGTGTCAAGAGCGCTGGGTCTATTGTGGGTTCATGTTCAAAAACATCTAATCCGGCACCGGCAAACCAATTGTTTTTGAGTGCTTTTACTAATGCTTTTGTGTCAATAAGGGTGCCGCGGGCGGTATTAATAAGGTGTGCGTTAGGACGCATACGCTTTAATTGTTGTTCACCGAGTAAGTGATGGTTTTGGGGTGAGCCGGGACAGTGAATGGAAACAAAGTCCGCGGCTGCTAATAGATCGTCGATTGAGTTACAACAGTGTGCTTTAATGGGTTGTGTTAGGTTTGCCGGTACCGGGCTGGTATTGTAGAAAATGATGTTCATATTAAAGCCGAAGTGTGCTTTATAGGCGGTGGCTTGAGCTATTCGTCCAAAACCAATAATACCCAATGTTTTACCCGTTACTTTTTGTCCAAGCATGTCGGTTGGGCTCCAGCCTTGCCATTGTTTTTGGCGGATTAAACGGTCACCTTCGGCGCCGCGGCGAGCGGACATAAGCATTAACAAAATAGCAATGTCAGCGGTACAGTCGGTTAAGACATCCGGTGTGTTTGTGACGCAAATGTTTTGTTGTTGCGCGGTTTCAATGTCAATATTATTGAAGCCGACACCAAAATTACCAATGATCTTGGTTTGAGTGGGTTCGGTCCTTAAAATATCAGCAGTTAATGCGTCAGTAACCGTCGAAAGGATGGCGTCGAAAGTCTTAAGTGCGCCTTTAAGCTCTGCGGGGGTAAGCGGTTTGTCTTGACGATTAAAAGAGCAGTCAAAATCCTTTGTAAGGATTTTTTCAATATCGATAGGCCATTTGCGGGTGACCAGAACCTTGGGTGGTTGCATCGTTAATCGCCTGTTGCAAGGTGGATAACAAGCAGTCTATCAGAAAATAATGCGCAAAGTAGAGCTGATAAACTGCAAGACGAGTCTTCAGTTTATCAGCGGACAGGAGGTTGTTAGCTGGCGGTGGCGCGGTAATATTCGATGGCAGCAGCCACACCACTTCCGGGTGTTATATCAAAGCCATTATCAAGTAGAGCCATTTCTACACCGGCGATGGCGCCGAGCATGGAGACATCATTCATGTTGCCCATGTGACCAATTCTGAAAACTTTTCCGGCGACTTCGGTCAGGCCGCCTCCCAGCGAGATGTTGTATTTGTGGTAAGCTGTAGCTATGACATCGCGAGCATCTTTGCTTTCAGGAACGACAACGGCGGAAACGGTATTTGATTCGAAGCCGGGTTGAGCGCAGAGGGATAGACCCCATGCGGCAATTGCTTTTCTGGTGCCCTCTGCAAGACGGTGGTGACGGGCAAAAACGTTTTCCAGTCCTTCTTCCAGTAATAAATCTATCGATTTCCGGAGGCCATGTAAGATTGGGGTAGATGGAGTGTACGGCGTGTACCCATCTTTGTTGGTGTTAATGTGGTCTTTTAAATCTAAAAAGCAGCGCGGGTATGTATTGGTATTACAGGCGGCCATTGCTTTTTGACTGAAGGCAAGGAAAGCGCCGCCAGCCGGTAACATAAAGCCTTTTTGTGAACCACTAATTGCCCCATCAACGCCCCAGTCATCCATTCTGAAATCTAAACTGGCAATTGAGCTAACCCCATCAACAAATAATAAGGCCGGATGATTGGCTGCATTCATTGCCAGGCGAACACCGCCGATATCAGAGGTAACGCCGGTTGATGTCTCGTTATGGGTTGCTAAAACAGCTTTAATCTGATGGTCGTTGTCTTCTTTCAGGCGAACTTCTAAAGCATCAAGAGGGATGCCTTTACCCCACGCAACGTCGTGACATTCGACTTCAAACCCTAAGCGATTCGCCATGTCCATCCAAAGGTGAGCGAATTGCCCAAATCGGTAAATAAGAACTTTATCGCCTGGGTTTAGGGTGTTCGTAAGGGCAATTTCCCAGCCCGCAGTGCCGGTGGCGGGAAAGATGAAGGCTTGGCCCTGTTCGGTTTTAAAGATTTTTTTGAGGTCTTGCAATAATGGCTTAAGAAGTTCTGGGAAAGCAGGTGACCTATGGTCTTCCATATCGACCCGCATGGCATTGCTGACTTCAGTTGGAACGTTTGTTGGACCTGGAATGTAAAGATGATTTCGACCTGCCATGGTTTGCCTCTTAAATAATATTGTAGTGTAAAAATGATTTAATCAGTCTGAACTTATCAAATCAATAGAAAACTCATGATTTTCCCATATAACCCTCAGAACAGCAATACTGATCTGTAATAGCTTTGTTTTTTAAGGCTTAAATGTGATTATTTATTGCTAATAAGAGCGGGAGGTATGGCAATAAAGATTGCTGGAATATATAATGATGGGTTGCTTTTAGTTGCTTTGGAATCTAGGTGGGGTGGCTAAGATAATCTGATTGTAATTTTTAGAGGTTTGGGTATTTATTATGAGTTATACATTGTATGAACCATCAGTACAACGAGTTCAACGTTGTGAGTTGGCTGTGCCAGGGTCAAGTCCGGAGATGTTTGAAAAAGCATTGTTAAGTGGTGTTGACTTTGTTTTTCTGGATTTAGAAGATGCGGTCGCCCCGGATGATAAGTTACAAGCACGTAAAAATGTGATTGAGGCTATTAATGATTTGGATTGGGCTGGGCATGGTATTGCTGTTTCTGTTCGGATTAATGGTTTAGATACCCAGTATATGGTGCGGGATGTCGTTGATTTGGTAGAACAGGCCGGTCATAAATTGGATACCATATTGATTCCTAAGGTCGGCGTTTATGCTGACGTTTACATGGTGGAAGCGATGTTGAGTCAATTGGAGGTTCAAGAAGGGTTAACGCACAAAATAGGGATTGAATGTCTGATTGAGACCGCCTGGCAGATTAGAAGCGCTGCATTTTGGGGTGGCTGATTATGCGGCCAGTAATCGCGCTAGAACTACAAATATTGGTGGGTTAAACCCAGACTATCCGGGTGATCAATGGCATTCGGCTATTAGCCGAATGACTGTTGCGTGCAGGGCTTATGGTTTACGGCCTGTTGATGGTCCCTTTGGCGATATTAAGGACCCTGACGGTTATATTGCTGCAGCTAAACGAGCTGCTGCTTTGGGTTGTGAAGGGAAATGGGCTATACACCCATCACAAATCGCATTAGCCAATGATGTGTTTACCCCGCCGCCGGCAGAAGTAGATAAAGCCAAACGGATTCTGGTGGCGCTTAAAGAAGCAGCGGAACAAGGCAAAGGTGCTGCGGCGCTGGATGGGCGATTGATCGATGCCGCATCAGAAAGAATGGCATCTAATGTTGTTAAGACTGCTGAAGCGATTGCGTTAAAGATTAAATAAACGGGACTGAATAATTAGGGGGAAAGCACTTGGATATTCATGAGTATCAGGCTAAAAATATTTTAGCGGGTTATGGCGTTAAAATCGCCGAGGGTGGGCTCGCTTATAGCCCAGAGCAAGCAACACAACGGGCCCGAGATATTGGCGGAAATGTTTGGGCGGTAAAAGCACAGATTCATTCTGGTGCACGTGGTAAAGCAGGTGCTATTAAGATTTGTAAAACGCCGGATGAAGTTTTTACGGCAGCAGATGAATTATTAGGTAAATGTATTGTGACTCATCAGACAGGGCCTCAGGGTAAAGTCTGTTCTCGCCTCTATATTGAAGCCGGAACCGATATTGTTCAAGAGTTATATTTGAGTTTCTTGATAGATAGAGAACATGAGCGCATTGTGATGATTGGCTCATCAGAAGGCGGCATGGATATTGAGGAAATGGCTGAACGTAATCCGGAAGCCATTATAAAAATTTATATTGAACCGGCGATTGGTCTTCAGGATTTTCAGGCAAGAGCGATGGCTTTTTCTTTAGGACTTCCTGCCGGTATGTTAAGTCAGGCAGTCAAGTTGATCGAAGGCTGTTACCGGGCATTGCGGGATACCGATGCGAGCATGTTAGAGGTTAATCCGTTGGTTATTAACGGTCATGATGAACTCATTGCACTGGATGCCAAAATGGACTTTGATGATAACGCCTTGTTTCGGCGTCAGAACATCTCAGAGTTGCGGGATAAATCACAGGAAGATGAGCGGGAAATGGCAGCGGCGGATAGAGGCTTGAGTTATGTTGGTTTAGACGGTGATATTGGCTGTATGATTAATGGTGCCGGGTTAGCGATGGCAACGATGGATATGATTAAATTGGCGGGAGGGGAACCGGCTAATTTTCTTGATGTTGGCGGCGGCGCATCACCGGAAAGGACAGAAAAAGCATTCCGATTGGTGTTGGCTGATGACAATGTCAAAGTGATGTTGGTTAATATTTTTGCAGGTATTAATCGCTGTGATTGGATTGCTGAAGGGGTTGTTCAGGCAGTCAAGAAAATTGACTTGCATATGCCCTTGATTGTGCGCTTAGCCGGAACCCATGTTGAGGAGGGTAGAGAAATTATTGCAAAAAGTGGTCTCCCTATAATTATGGCAGAAACACTGGCTGATGCCGCTGAAAAGGCAGTAGCAGCACGAAATGAAATTGTAGCGATGGCACAAGGGGAATAGACGATGGCAATTCTAATTAATGAAAGAACGCCCATTGTTGTTCAAGGGTTTACCGGTAAAATTGGTACATTTCATGCTCAGGATATGATCAATTATGGGTCAAACGTTGTGGGTGGAATCACCCCGGGTAAAGGAGGCGCTCAGCATTTAGGTCGTCCGGTCTTTAATACCGTGAAGGAGACTGTTGAACAACTAGGTGCTGAAGCCAGTATTGTTTTTGTACCGCCTGCTTTTGCCGCTGATTCGATTATGGAAGCAGCGGAAGCCGGTATTAAGTATTGTGTGGCTATTACCGATGGTATACCCACGCAAGATATGATGAGGGTCAAAAATTATTTAAAGCATTTTCCGGAAGATGAACGTATGGTCCTTACCGGGCCAAATTGTGCCGGTACGATCAGTCCTGGGCAATCTATGCTGGGTATTATGCCCGGGCATATTTATATTCCCGGAGACGTTGGTGTTGTGGGTCGTTCAGGGACGCTCGGTTATGAAGCAGCCGATCAAATGAAGGCCTTGGGTATTGGTATTTCAACATCGGTTGGTATTGGTGGTGATCCTATCAATGGTAGTTCGCACCGTAAAATTTTGGAAAAGTTTGAACAAGATCCGGAGACGAAAGTTGTTCTTATGATTGGTGAGATTGGCGGCCCTCAAGAAATTGAAGCCGGTATTTTCGCCAAGGAACAGATGACTAAGCCGGTTGTCGCGTATATTGCTGGTTTGACAGCACCTAAAGGTCGCCGAATGGGACATGCAGGGGCGATTATTTCATCAACGGGTGAAAGTGCCAGTGAAAAAGTAGAGCAACTCCTCGATATGGGCGTCACAATTGCCCCCACACCCTCAGCAATGGGTGAGACGGTTGCTAAGGTTATGGCTTCCTTATAGTAGGGTGTAAAAAAGTGTTTTTAAATCGCATGGCATAGTCTAGATTAGGCTATATTTATTTATCAGTGACCGGTGCGCTATTATCTCAGTCATAGGTGGTCAGTTGAGTTAAAAAAAAGGGGCAGTAAATGGATGACAATAAAAAGAAAGCGTTAGATGCTGCATTAATGCAGATAGACAAACAATTTGGCAAAGGATCAGTCATGCGAATGGGTGACTCAGCCGCCTCTAGAAATATTGAGACAGTGTCGACCGGGTCGTTAACACTGGATATAGCTTTGGGATGTGGGGGTTTGCCACGTGGACGGGTTGTTGAAATATATGGTCCTGAGTCTTCCGGTAAAACAACGTTGACTCTAGAAGTCATTGCGCAAGTGCAAAAAATAGGTGGGGCTGCGGCTTTTATTGACGCTGAGCATGCTTTGGATCCGCTTTATGCAGAAAAAATTGGTGTTAATGTTGATGAATTATTAGTCTCCCAACCCGATACCGGTGAGCAAGCCTTAGAGATTACGGATATGTTAGTACGGTCAGGTGCTGTCGATATAGTGGTTATCGATTCTGTTGCGGCATTAACACCGAAGGCAGAGATTGAAGGTGACATGGGTGATTCGCATATGGGTCTTCAGGCTCGATTAATGTCTCAAGCATTGAGAAAGTTAACGGGTAACATTAAACGATCGAACACCTTGGTTATTTTTATTAATCAAATTCGTATGAAAATTGGTGTTATGTTTGGTAATCCTGAGACTACGACCGGCGGTAATGCTTTAAAGTTTTATGCTTCTGTGCGTTTAGATATTCGTCGCATTGGTGCAATAAAGAAAGGCGATGAAATAGTGGGTAATGATACGCGGGTCAAGGTTGTTAAAAATAAAGTTGCACCGCCATTTAAACAGGCAGAGTTTGAAATATTATATGGTCATGGCATATCCTTTTTAGGCGAGCTGATTGATTTGGGTGTGAAATATGGATTCGTGGATAAAGCGGGGTCATGGTATAGCTGTAATGGTAAAAAAATTGGCCAGGGTAAAGAAAATGCACGCACTTATTTAAAAGAGAATGTGACCGTTGCCATGGAATTAGAGCAGAAGATCAGAGCGGAAGCTTTTGGCACGAAAGAAGACGTTAAAGAATCCAGTGCTGATGTGCCTTAACTGAGTTTACGCGTAGGGATTGGTCATTATGCTTAAAGCACATGATCAACTGGAAATTAAACGTTCTTGTTTTCAGTATTTAGCGCGGCGCGAACATAGTCAGTTAGAATTATGCCAGAAACTATCTCGTAAAGGCTATGAAAGCTCAGAAATAAGAGCGGTTTTAGATGATTTAGTAATGAATGATTGTCAAAGTGATCAACGCTTTGCAGAAAGTTTTTTTAGGCAATGTTTAGCGAGAGGGTTGGGTCCTTTACGAATTGCGTATGAGTTAAGGCAGCGCGGTATTACTGATGAACAAACAGTAATGGGTGAGGGTCAAGTTGATTGGGAAAAACAGTTAATAAGTGTTTATCAAAAGAAATTTGGCGATAACATTCTGTTAACGGCTCGGGAATGGGCCAAAAGATTGCGTTTTTTGCAGTACCGAGGTTTTAGCTCAGAGATGATTCAGGACTTGTCTAAAGAGTTAGGCCTCGTCATTAAATGATCTTTGCTGGGTAGTGGTTGAGTCTGGTGGTTGGGTGTGTGAGTACAGTCATTATCGGTAGTAACCGATGATAGTTTGAATAGAGAATTTTTTTAGTTTTCAATTAGATAAAAGTATTTTGAGCTTATGAAAACCATGTCGACAGAACAGTTACGCACTGTTTTTTTACAATATTTTCAGGCTAATGACCATGTCATTCAGCCCAGTAGTACGCTTGTGCCGGGCAATGACCCCACGCTATTGTTTACCAATGCTGGGATGGTTCAATTTAAGGATGTTTTTTTAGGGCGTGAAAATGTTGCTTTTAAACGAGCGGCATCGAGTCAACGGTGTGTCCGTGCCGGCGGTAAACATAATGACCTTGAAAACGTAGGGTATACCGCACGGCACCATACTTTTTTTGAAATGTTGGGTAATTTTAGTTTTGGCGATTATTTTAAAAAAGAAGCGATTCATTTTGCCTGGGATTTTTTGACGAATAAACTCGAAATACCGAGTGAGAAGTTATGGGTCACTGTTTTTGATGAAGATACAGAAACTGAAAACATTTGGTTGAATGAAATAGGCATTGATCCCAACCGGTTTTCACGGATAGGGGCTAAAGATAATTTTTGGTCAATGGGTGAAATCGGGCCGTGTGGTCCTTGCAGTGAAATATTTTATGATCATGGCGAAAATGTTCAAGGGGGGCCGCCCGGGTCGCCTGATGAAGAGGGCGATCGCTATATTGAAATTTGGAATCTGGTTTTCATGCAATATAATCGTTCGGCTGATGGAATCTTGACGGCGTTACCGAGCCCTTCTGTTGATACGGGCATGGGCTTAGAAAGAATTGCCGCGGTTCTTCAGGGGGTGCACAATAATTATGAGATTGATCTGTTTCAGAACTTATTAACGGCTGCAGCGCAGGTGACCGGCTGTTCAGATACAACCCATAGTTCTTTACGCGTGATTGTTGATCATATTCGTTCTTGTGCCTTTTTAATCGTTGATGGCGTTATGCCTTCTAACGAAGGGCGCGGCTATGTCTTACGTCGAATCATCCGTCGTGCTATTCGACACGGTTACCGATTGGGTGTTCAGGATTTATTTTTTTACCAATTAGTACCGTCGTTGATTGAACAGATGGGTTCAGTTTACCCTGAGCTCACAGCGAATCACGCCCAAGTTGAGCGCGTTTTGGAGAAAGAAGAACAACGTTTTTCAGAAACATTACAAAAAGGAATGACAGTCTTAGAAGCCTGTGTTGAAAAGTTAGACGGTTTGGTGATCCCTGGTAATATTGTCTTTTTACTCTATGACACATATGGTTTTCCAGTTGATTTGACGGCAGATTTTGCCCGTGAAAATAATTTACAGATTGATCAAGAAGGGTTTGAGAAAGAAATGGAGGGCCAGCGTGAAAGAGCGCGTGCTGCCAGTAATTTTGGCGGAGATTATGATGAAAACATTGCCATTACTGTTGAAACGGAGTTTGTCGGCTATCAACAATTAAAGGGTCAAGCAGTGCTATTGGGGCTATTTTCCGAAGGCCATGCTGTTGAGCGTTTAAGCGAGGGGGAAGAAGGTGTTTTAGTACTGGATTCAACACCTTTTTATGCTGAATCAGGGGGGCAGGTCGGTGATGTCGGGATGATTGCTTTTGAGGGTAATCAATTTGAAGTTTTGGATACGCAAAAGCAAAGCAGTAATACGTTTTTGCATAAAGGGAAAGTGATTTCTGGCGCGTTGGTACAGGGGCAGTCTTATGAAACTGCAGTTGATCCTGTCGCGCGGCAATTAATTATTTTAAATCATTCGGCGACGCATTTGTTACATGCGGCATTAAGAGAAGTCTTAGGCGAGCACGTGATACAAAAAGGCTCATTGGTTAATTCATCACGGTTGCGTTTTGATTTTTCACATTTTGAGCCGATTGGGCTTGAAGAGTTGGCGCAAATTGAACGGTTAGTCAATCTGCAGATTAGAAAGAATGGGGCTGTGTCTGTCGATTTGATGACTAAAGATGAGGCCGTTAAGGCAGGGGCTATGGCGTTGTTTGGTGAGAAATACGGTGCTGAAGTTCGAGTCTTGAAAATTGGTGATTTCTCAATAGAATTGTGCGGCGGCACACATGTCGATCGTGCCGGAGATATTGGTTGCTTCAAGATTGTTAGTGAAACCGGTGTTGCTGCAGGAATTCGGCGTATTGAAGCGGTGACCGGTGAGGCGGCACTGAATTGGTCTGCAGCAAAAAATAAGGCGTTAGGCAGTATTGCTGAAGTAATAAAGAGCACGCCGGAAAAATCGCTGGATAAAGTTTGTCAATTACTTGAGAAAAACCGGCAATTAGAAAAAGAGCTAGAAAAGTTAAAGTTGAAATTAGTGCAATTGTCACAAGGCGAATTAAGTACACAAGCAGTCGAAATCGATGGTCTGAACGTTTTAGCCGCTCAATTAGACGATGTTGATGTCAAAGGTATGCGTGATGTATTGGATCAGTTGAAGAATAAGCTAGGCAGTGCTGCAATTATTTTGGCAGTCGTCAATGCGGGTAAAGTTAGTTTGATAGCCGGTGTGAGTAAAGATCAGATTGGCCGCATTAAAGCCGGTAATCTCGTCAATTTTGTTGCGGCTCAAGTGGGTGGGAAAGGTGGCGGGAGACCCGAGATGGCACAGGCGGGAGGCAATGAGCCTGCAGGCCTTGAAAAAGCATTAGCCGACGTTCCAGAATGGATTCGAAGTCAAATCAGTAGTTAAAGGTGAGTTGAAAAAAGTATGGCGAGATATGTTTTTAAATTTGGTGGTACCTCGGTCGGCAGCACTGAACGGATTAAGCTGGTTGCTGAAAAAGTAAAACAGGCACATGCTGAGAATCACGAAATTATAGTCGTTGTTTCGGCTATGAGTGGTGAAACAAATAGGCTCACTGCCTTGGCGGGTGCTTTGTTAGTACACCCAAATCCTCGGGAAATGGATGTGTTGTTATCAACAGGAGAGCAGGCTACTATTGCACTCCTTAGTATGGCTCTGGATGCTTTAGGGTGCCCTGCGGAGTCTTTTACCGGTGGACAGGTTGAGATTTTGACAGATTCGGTGCACAGTAAAGCAAGAATTAAAGAGATAGGTGTATCTGCAATTCAAACTTGTTTGGAAAATGGAAAAGTGGCTGTTGTTGCCGGCTTTCAAGGTGTTAATGAGCAGGGTCATATTACCACTTTAGGACGGGGCGGTTCCGATACCACGGCCGTTGCTTTAGCGGCAAAATTAAAAGCAAGTGAATGTCATATTTATACCGATGTGGATGGTGTTTATACGACAGACCCCCGTGTTGAACCGACCGCACGAAAAATGAATTCGGTAACTTTTGAAGAAATGCTTGAAATGGCTAGTTTAGGCTCAAAAGTTTTGCAAATCAGAGCAGTCGAATTTGCAGGAAAATATAATGTGCCTTTGAGAGTATTGTCTACTTTCTCCGAAGGTAATGGAACGTTAATAACTTATGAGGATAATGGCATGGAGCGGGCGTTAATTTCCGGTATTGCATTTAATCGTGATGAGGCTAAGTTGACAATTAATGGCGTTCCGGATTTACCCGGCGTCGCGTCAAAAATAGTCGGTCCGATAGCGGCCAATAATATTGAAATTGATATGATCATTCAGAACATTGCCGATGATGAGACTACTGATTTCACTTTTACAGTTCACCGTAATGACTACGTCAAGGCGTTGGCTATTTTGGAGGAGATTAAAGTCTCGTTGTCTGCTAAGAAAGTGACTGGAGATGATACGATTGTAAAGGTCTCGTTGGTCGGTGTAGGAATGCGGTCTCATTCGGGTATTGCGAGTAAAATGTTTGAGGTGTTGGCGGCAGAAGGGATAAATATTAAAATGATCTCGACATCAGAAATTAAGATTTCGGTCGTCATGGATGAGAAATATCTTGAATTAGCGGTTCGTGCTTTGCATAAGTCTTTTGATTTAGCCGAGGAACCTACGCTTTGATCATTTCTTTTTTTATCAAAAGATGATAGAATTTTTCGTCTTAATGGTGACAGGTGCTTAGGAGGGAAAACCGTGTTAATATTGACTCGCCGTGTTGGGGAAACTTTGATGATAGGTGATGAAGTCAAGGTTACTGTCTTAGGTGTTAAGGGAAATCAGGTTAGAATTGGTGTGGATGCGCCAAGAGATGTGACGGTTCATAGAGAAGAGGTTTATAACCGGATTAAGAAAGAGAAAGAACAAGAAAACCCGGAATAAATAAACATATTGAATTGGAGAGATGGCCGAGTGGCTGAAGGCGCTCCCCTGCTAAGGGAGTATGGGTTTTAAAGCCCATCGAGGGTTCGAATCCCTCTCTCTCCGCCATATTACTCAAATAAATACTTCAAAATAAACGAGATAATCTGCAGCTAGATTATCTGGTCTCCCAATTGGTCCCCAATTTTTTAACGCGTTAACGCTGAATTTAAACGGCAGACAACTTCTGTGAAGTTTACCGCATCGGGCTATATGCAAGCCAAAAACTTTATTACCTATCCAAACAACCCGCGGTTAATAACCTGGAGCCTAAGCTCGTGGTCAACGTGTCTGTCCACAGCGTGGGTCCGGTTATTTGGAATTTATAGTCATGACTAGTCCTTTTTTAATGATGCTTTGAGCTTTGGTTAAATCAATGAATTAAAGACGCAGAACGGTCTCAGAGCGAGTCTGATGGTTTGTGCGTTTAGATTGCTATTGGTGGAGTAAAAAAATGTAGTAACGAGGAGATAGAATTGGTAGAAAAGTTTAGTTTAAGCTGATGCTACGTTTTGTCCTTTTCCTACTTCATAGTATGGATAAAAAAGTGAGTAGGAGTAGGGTAAATGAGAGGGTTGACGTAATTGTTCGTTTTTCATCATTATAGTGTCCGAATAAAACTTTATTTTTTCGATGGGCCTTTGTGAACGAGGTTGAATATACGCCTCAGCCTTCATTGCCAACAGATTCGGACTAGCAACCCGGTAGAGTCAACTTTTGCAATGGTCAGGCTAAGGACTGCAAAAACAAGAAATGCCATATCACGAACGACCATTTTGTCCGGGGTGTTTGAATTAGCTCAAAGTGCTGAAAATTTCGGGCTGATGTCATTGATGGAGTGAAATTTATTGACGGCGAAAGACAACAGAATGTCAGCCTGACCTTAAACACCAGATTTGACTATAACTCGGTGATCAGTCACCAATTAACTATGAAAAATATCTAAAAAAAGTGTCCGGTTTGACTTGATCAGTACAGAGACATATTATTAAAATATTGTGGTTCTGACTTCTTTACAGAAGCTTCCAGCCGTAGATAGCCGTAATTCCCAGTGTATAACCAGCAAGAATATAAACATTCCGAGGGTTACCCGATAATTTAGGTGTTTTAATTTGAGAAACATTCAAAAATGTAAGTGTTAAGCAACTTGCATAAAGAATGTAAGAAAAAGTATCTTCATTAAAAAAGCCTGAAAATAGAACGATAAAAACAAGAATGATACTGTTATTATCAAGTGCAAGACCTGTATAGTGTTTTCCGCCGACAAGACCAAAGGTACTAAAATAACTTAACCGTATAGCAGCACCTGCGATCATTAAAAAAGCACCTGCTAAAAAAAGAGGTTCAAATTTTCCGTAACTCAATAATAGAATAGCAGGGGTTACGCCATAACTTACAATATCAATTAAGACATCAAGTTGACCACCAAAAACGCCTTGTTGTTTAGTCCGACCTTTCATACTTCGTGCAATAAGTCCATCAGCCCAATCAAATGCAACAGCCCAAATCATACCAATCATAGTAATTGCATAAACACCTAAAATACTATAGTAAATAGCTAATAAGGTACAAGCCAAACCAGCCAATGAACAAAGGTTAGGAGCATCATTGACATAAGAAAGTATTGTGCCTGGTTGCTCTTTATTAGGTGATGATTTTTCTGTTGTCATGATGCTTATTTATCCAATCGTTTATGAGGTAAATCTTTATTTACGGTCAGTATGCTATGATAACAACTCACTTAACCGGTATAAAGGGTTTAATTAATTATGGTTGTTTACACTGTTGGTACATTTGATTTATTGCATGTAGGTCATCTTGCTTTATTGAAATACTGCGCCACTTTGGGGGATACTGTTGCTGTTGGTGTTGCTTCTGATGAAGTCGTGAAGTTGTATAAACCTAATATCCCTGTTATTCCGCTTGAACAACGCATAGAAATGCTGCAGGCACTACGCTGTGTAGATATTGTATTACCGTATCGTGAGTTGGATTATATTACGGTTTGTAAGGAAGTTAAGGCTGATATTTTTGTTATCGGCGAAGACTGGGGAAGAAAACCTCATAATCAAGATGTTGAGGACTTTCTAAAATCTCAAGGTAAAGAGGTTGTTCAAGTTCAATATAACCCAAGAAACTCATCGACTAAAATTAAAAAGGATGTCTTGTCTTTGCATCAGACAGGTAACAGAGTTTGAAGTAAGGATTGATGTGTTGCCATTGGGGTACCGGAGGGTAATTGCGCTTGTCTGTACTGGTTAGTACCCGCTCATATTTTTTTGATTATCTTTTCGATGTATCTAATAAAAGATTATTATTAATTGGAATGTATTTTGATGCTGAACTAATTAGTGAAGTGGATGTGAACTTAGGCACACCGTAGACCTCTACTATCGCATTTAAATCTTTACGTATTTT
>DTSI01000076.1 GCA_012965425.1 Methylococcaceae bacterium | reverse complement strand
AAAATTTTTATTTAAAACGGCAATCATTTGCCGTTTTAAAGACTAGCAGTATTGATTATTTTCTTGAATTCACGGTGAGAACGGCGGTAACAGGAGGTGTTTGAAAACAGGCATGCTTATTGCTTGCTTAGTGGGTAGTGATTGCTACACAATTGAGTGGCTATGGATCTGTTTATTATTCTTTGCATTGGAGCGCTGTGATGCTGAAAAAAATATTAATTATGTTATTTATCCTTTTGATAACAGCCTGTTCGGCGAAAAATGAATATAAAATTTTGTCTAATGATACATCTGCTGATCAGAAATTTTTACCCGTTTATAAGAAAGAGGTATTAATTGCCGTAGGCTATGCCAATATCAGCACTCAAACCAGCGATAACATATCGCAAAGACGTTTAATGGCCATGAGAGCCTCAAAATTAGATGCCTATCGGAATTTGATTGAACAGGTCTATGGGCAAAACATTAATTCAACAACAACGGTTGAAGATATGGTTGTTTCAAGTGATACCTTAAGAGCTCATGTAGAAGGTCTTATTTATGGTGCACACTTAGTAAGCATTACACCAGTCGGGGATGACAGTTATGAAACCAAACTGGAATTAACCTCAACTATCGTAAACGATTTACGTTCGATGCTAAATAATAGTTAAACGAATGAAGCCTTTTTTTAGTGTTATTTTTGCCCTTTTGTGTGCCACAGCGCAGGCGAATTACATTGAATCTGAAGGTAATGCCACCATTCAGTCGGGACAACTGATACAAGCGAAAAAACAGGCTATCTCAGATGCACTCAGGAAAGCAGCGTTAAGTCAAAAGGCTAACCTCATCAGTAACAGTATGCTTGATAGTAACGGTCAGTTACATGAAACCGTGATTTTGAAATCAAATCTTTCCATTCAGAAAATTGATATTCTTGAGGAAACGTCCGCGGGTAAAAATCATTATGTGAAGGCAGGTATTCATTTTTTAAAAGATACAGACCCTAATTCTTGTTCAAGTAATCGTTTGCGAAAACAAGTTGCAGTTAAGGTCATTCGTGATGGAAATATTTCTTCAGATGCCACACATGATCTAAGTGCTGTTTTGCGTACGGCATCGAAAAAGATGAATCGTCTAGTTCAGAATGAAAGTGGTTTTGTGTTAAAAAAACAATACCACTATAAAAGCTACTACGGTGCAAGCTTTTTACCTTCAAATGGTAAAACTAACACGCAATTGATTACTATTATGGCAAAGTGGCATCAACCCGACCTTATCAAAAATATCACCTACGATCTGTATCGAGGGTTGGCCGCTTCTTTTAGTTATCTTGATAGTATTACTCGACTGGTGGAAACTGACGTTGAAAATACCTTGCCAGTTAACAAAGAATTTAAACTTTCTATGGTTTACCATGATAATAAACCGCCTTTTGAACAGCATGAAATTACTCAAATTTTTGAGGCCTTCCCGGTCGATTATTTTTCCGATCAAAATGCGGCTCGCTTAGATCATCAAGTAGAAGCGTGGTTAACTCAATCCTGGCAACAGGTAAAAGCCCAGTTCAATTGTCAACCGCCCATAACCCATGTCTCTGTAAAAGCTAAATCTATTCAATTACAAATGGGGTCGATGCATAATATAACTATTGGACAATTATTGTTGGTTTTACCGCTTAATTATACCGATGACATCACCGAAAAATTAAACAGTGATTTTATTGATTTATTTAAAGTTATTTCGGTAAAAAAGAACAGCTCATTTGTCATACCCTTAGGGCGTGATTTGAGTGATATGCAACCGCTAAGTGAACAAAAGTTTGTTATTGCACTATAACTAAAGGTGCCAATTCATGAATGCTAAAATGATTAACTGTTTTATTTTATTTTTCATCTTAATGCTACCGTTTAAGATGAGTTATGCAGATGTTGGTTCTGCCAACCAGCATGCCCTGTCTGTTTTAATGAATGAATTTAAAATAGCAAAAAGAGCACTTAAAGCGAAGCCAGGTAAAATTGTACCGGGTCAACGTTATACCATTGCAAAGGGTGATACGCTTAAAGGAATCGCATTAAAAGCCTATGGCAACACTAATCTAAGTATTAGATTGGTGAGAAATGTTATTATGAAAAACAATCCGAAAGCGTTTTTTCGGGGTAATGAGAATTATTTATTCGCGGGTAAAGTGCTTAAAATTCCTTCGGTTGATGATATTAGAAAACACGTCTTTTCATCGACGTCAACGACAAAAAGAAGTCGGGCGAATAAAAGAAACTGGTTGCGCTTTCCTTAAAATCATTCAACTAACGGGTAGATATTTTTTTCGAGCACACGAATTAAACCCGAGTAGTCACTTTCCTTTTGAAGTTGTAGGGATTCAGTCAGGAGTGGTATTAACTGTAAGATCTTATCTTCTGGCCATCGGGTAGTTTCAGCTTTTAAAAGGTCCACCAACGCTATTAGTTTTTCATTACCGACGGAATCATTTTCTTGTTTAAAGGCTGCGATAGTGACATCTAATGCTTCAAGCAAGTTGACACTTAACTGATGACCGGGTTCAGTGATTGGGTATTCATTGAGTGTCTTTTCAAGTAAGGGTAAAAAATCATTGGACAGTTTATCTGCTAAATTTAGATAATCTTTTGCTTCGAAATAAGTTAATGATTCATTTAAGAGTTCTTGAAACAGAACTATTTTTTCTCCCGGTAACTCCGTAAGAAAAGGATCTAAAATATTGAGGAAATCCATCAGGGACTTGTTGCCCTCTTCAATGTTATTTAAACTGAATGCTTTGATAGCCGCTGACAAAACAGAATATAACTCAGAGTATTTGCTTGTCATATTAGTTGTCTCCTATAGATTTAAAAATCATATACCGTTTATTGTTCATTTGGGTCGGTTCAATTTTATGTGAAGAATGGTCCGCTGTTCTTTCCCACGTA
>DTSI01000075.1:10219-10670 GCA_012965425.1 Methylococcaceae bacterium | reverse complement strand
AGTTCAGATCACATGGACTTTGCTGTTCAAAAAGCGGTTGAACTTGGTGTGGGTGAAATAACGCCCTTGTTAACAGCACGTAGTGTGGTTCGAATGAAACCAGAAAATATGCAAAAAAAGATCACACATTGGCAACGAATTGCACAGAATGCAGCAGAACAAAGTGGTCGGTGTTTTGTACCTAAAATACATGAGCCGATAGAATTAAGGGCGTGGGTTCATCAATCGGATGGCTTCAAGATTTTGTTAGAACCATCAGCGCGTCAAGCTTTAGGTCACTTGTCCCCAAAGTCACAGAAGATGACTGTGTTATCGGGTCCTGAGGGTGGCTTTACTGCAGATGAGATCGAGTGGGCTTTGGCTACTGGTTTTGTTGCTGTTCGTTTAGGACCTAGAGTATTACGAACCGAAACAGCGGCATTGGCGCTGTTAACCGCCGTACAGTTGTTGT
>DTSI01000075.1:0-10208 GCA_012965425.1 Methylococcaceae bacterium | reverse complement strand
AATTGTAAGGGCATTTCTAGTTTTTCTTCTTTAAGTAATTGAATGACTTGTTGCAGGTCATCTCTTTTTTTACCAGTTACGCGAACTTTTTCCCCTTGTATGGCGGCCTGAACTTTAAGTCTTTTATCCTTAATTAATTTAACAATTTTTCGTGCCAAAGGCGTATCAAGACCTTGTTTAAGGGTTGTTTCTTGATGCGCTGTTTTGCCGGTTATTTGTGCTTCTGCTGTTTCTAAACAGGCAGTATCAATCCCGCGTTTTGTTAGTTTCATTTGTACAATATCAAGCATTTGTTGGAGTTGGAAGTCGTTTTCAGCGAATGACTTAATAATGTTATCATTAAATTCAAATTTAGCGCCTGAGCCTTTAAAGTCAAAACGTGTGGTAACTTCACGGTTAGCTTGATCGACAGCATTGTTTGCTTCATGGTGATCAAATTCAGAAACTATATCAAAAGAAGGCATAAGTTAAGAGTTATAAAAGTAACAATAAAGTGTCACTATAAGGGAGTTTTTTATGATATTCAAATTTAGAAAAAAGAAATAGATTTATGGGGTGCAATTGCCGGTTTTTGTTAGCATTTTGTATAGTACTCATGACGGGTTGTTCGTCGATCGTTAAGCAGAATGGATCACTTCGTAGTTCTGAGTTTAAAATGGCTTCGGTTGTTAAAACGGATATTAACTTAGTAACAGAAACGCATCAAAAAATTGTTTTTGAGGTTTTAGGAAAGTTGGCGCTAAAGCTATATAAGCGAAATCCGAGTGAGTGGCGTAAAGGCGGCTACCCGGGGGCGAAGGAAGCGGTTAATGAATTGGTCAAGTTTCCTTATAAGCCGATTAATGGCATGAAAAGTATCGATTGTATTTATTTAAGCTTTGACGATGACTTTGAAGGTGACCGGGTACAAGCTTTTATTGCCGGATTGCAGACGATGATTTTTGAGGCTTATCAGGGCCAGCAAGAGTTTCATATGATTGACTTTTTGGATGCTCAGAAACTCTATAATAGTGCCCGTAATGTGGAAATAGCCTCTTGGTTGATTCGTACCAAAAAGTCAGCTTCTGGGACGGTATTTTTAGTCAGTTCCGGAGATACTGAAGAGGTGAATCTAAGTTTTGAACGCTTGTTTGGGAAAATAATTAATGCTCAGGATATGATCGCTCAGATTATGGCTAATAGGCAGCACCGTGTGCTTAAGTCGGTTTTGCAGTCTATGATGACAGCATTTATTCCAATTTAGGGAAGGTTTTATAAAAGGCAGTAATTGCTTGGATTCTGGATTGGTAAATAGCGTCGCCAACTTGTGGACCTTTCAATGAACCGGAAGTAAATAGGTCGGTATTTATTGCTAATGCGGCTTGTTGAGCGCTTTGAATAAAGGATGCTTGCGGGTAAGGTTTATTTTCAAGACCAGTGCGACCCTTCGCGTCAGCTTCACACGCGAGTAAAAATTTTTTTAATGTGTTGTCCTTTTTAAAGGCACCGGTATTCAGTAACATTTCTGCTAGTGCTTCAGGTTGAAGGTGCATTACTTTATGAGAAGATGTGTGGTGCAGCATGACGTGTTGAGCAAGTGTTTTATATGATTTGGGTATTCGAAGTCGCTGGCAAAGTTGCTTTAAGATAGGCAGACCGTTTGATTCGTGTCCTCTATGGCTGGGCCAGTTGTTGGGTGAAGTTTTAGCTTTACCTAAGTCGTGGACTAAAGCGGCAAAGCGGGTTGCGGGGTCTTTTGTTAATTGAGCAGCCTGATCAACAGTTAATAAAGCATGAATGCCGGTGTCAATTTCAGGGTGATATTTTTTGGGCTGTGGAACCCCGAAAAGTTCATTTATTTCTGGGAAAATAACCGCTAACGCACCACAATTTTTGAGTGTTTTAAAAAAACAAGAAGGCTGGTCTTCAGTTAAGGCCTTGTGCATTTCAGTCCAGACTCGTTCGGGTACAAGGTGGCTAATTTCGCCTTGTTGAACCATTTGTTGCATTAATAAACGTGTCTCATCGGCTATTTGAAAGCCCAAGTGGGCATAGCGTGCAGCGAAACGAGCGATGCGTAAAATTCTGACGGGGTCTTCATTAAAAGCAGGCGAAACATGACGAAGAATTCGTCTTTCAAGGTCACGTTGACCACCGTAAGGGTCGATTAACTGACCTGATGCCGACAGTGCAATCGCATTGATAGTGAGGTCGCGGCGAATAAGGTCCTGTTCTAGAGTAACGTCCGGTGTGGTGTGAAAGTTAAAGCCGGTATAGCCAGGGGCAGTTTTACGCTCTGTACGTGCTAAAGCGTATTCTTCTCGTGTTTTGGGGTGTAAAAAAACGGGGAAATCTTTACCGACTGGAATAAATTTTTGGGCGATCATCGATTCAGGGGATTCTCCGATCACGACCCAGTCTTTTTCAGTAAAGGGATAATTTAAAAGTTTATCGCGGACTGCCCCGCCAACGAGATAAGTTTCCAAAATCAGTAAAGCCTTTTTTTAAGGTAACATTTTATGTTAATTCACTGCCGACAGGTAGAAGAATGTATAAGATGATAGTACTAGAAAATGTCGATACGGTGTTTTTGATTGAGGTTTCGGGGACAATCCGAAGTTGTTGATAGAGGAATAGATAGGTGTGTTTTGGTTGAGATGATTGTTTATTGTTTAGCATTGGGAGTCATTGCTGGGGTGTTAGCTGGTCTCTTTGGCATTGGGGGTGGGATTATTATCGTGCCAAGTTTATTAGTTTTGTTTTCGTGGCAGGGGTTTGAAGAACATTTAGTGATGGTGATGGCGGTTGCTACATCTTTGGCAACTATTGTGGTGACATCAATAGCTTCAATTCATGCACATTGGCGACTAGGTAATATCGAATGGCCGATTGTGCAAAAGATGGCCCCTATGGTTTTTATTGGTGCTGTTATTGGGGCCTGGGTGGCTCACTATATCTCTGGACAAATGCTGAAAGTTTTTTTTGCATTTTTTCTGATTTATGTAGGGCTTAACCTGTTGAGGTCATCCGTTGGGGGGGAAAGACGTTGGCGCCTGATCGGTATGCCTTATAGCATTGGTGGCGGGATCATTGGCTTGCTTTCTTCGTCTTTGGGAATTGGGGGCGGCACGCTTACGGTACCGTACTTAGTCTACATGCAGCGACCTATGCCGGTGGCGGTGGGTGTCTCTAGTGCTTGCGGTTTACCCATTGCCGTAGCGTCTTCCATAAGTTATATCGTGTTAGGGTGGGGTATCACGGAATCTATGTCGGGGTTTCTTGGCTATATTTACTTGCCGGCTTTTGTGGGGGTTATTGTAACCAGTGTTTTGTTTGCACCCATAGGCGCTAAAATGGCAACTAAGTTACCGGTAAAAAGGTTACAGCAGTGTTTTTCTGTTTTGCTTTTATTGGTAGGGATAAGGCTCTTGGTGTAAGGGTTTATCCAAAAGCGCATCAGTTCGGTGATTGTTAAGGAATGAGGTGGGCTCATTACCGGTTATTGATATGATATTGCTAGGATTTTAATTTAATGCAGAGTAGAGTATGTTTCATTCATAAGCTTGGTTGGTATTTTACCTGGGTGTTAGATAGTTTTAGCCTTTTTTTTAACGCGTAATGTCTTTGTTTAATGCAGCCAGTTAGAGGAATAAAGCAATCTAGAATTCTTTTTCGGAGTTTCGTATGGAAGTAAAGTTGTTAGCAGCCATTCAGTTGGTTGAGAAAACCATGTCTTGTGTAATATTAAAATTTTGGGCTTGGGTTGTTCTGGCTTTTTGTTTTGTTGCGGCGACCCTGATCGGCGCAGGGGTTGGGCTCATTGGGAATGCTTTTGAATTACATTCAACACTGCCGGCTGAAATTGGATCGGTCATCGGTTTTTGTGTTTGTGGCTATTTGGCTTTTGTTGTGCGTGGGACGACAATGTTACCCCGGCGTGTTGGACATATTCGGGTGCTGGTGGATCAATTAAACGAAGCTACTATTTTTTCAAGTCAGGAACAACTTTCGCGTTATAAGGATGCACTAGCAACTTACTTTGGCGATGGGACTAAGTTGGTACGAGTTGAGCGCAAAATAAGGCAAGGTCTGGTGCTAATCTATACTGACAGATGTCGTTCGGAGCGATTTTGTTTTGGTAATTCATTTTTAACAACCTTGGTTAATTCGGGGGTTAATGTTTTAACAGCATTTCAGGCCGAAATTATTTTGGCTTATGTGATTAAAACAGCATCCCCAGAGACTGTTGATTTAGCAGCTAAAAAAGGGTTGTTACTGTTTGCTCAGGAGGTGAACGCATTTTCCAAGCCACTCTGGATTGTGAATAGTTTTATGTATGTGGGATTAATACTGCTTTATAGTGTTGTACTTTATCCGTTGGCATGGGTTGATGGCATCGTCCCTTTTGAAATGGGTCTTTGGGTGAACGTTTTTGCAATGGTTTTTGCGTGGATTTTAAAGGCGACTTTCTTGGAGTCCGTTGTGGTTGCTGCATTGATTCCTGTGTTTTTTTCACGGGTGAATGGGCAAGAAGTAAGATCAGAAGATATTAAGACTTTTAGCCAGTTAGAGGCATTGTTTGACGCTGAAAAATAGTTTTGTGTAATAGATTTTAAAAAAAGGCGAAGTATCATTGTATAATATGCTGTTATTTTGAAATTCAGGTTGATATATGCGGATAATTCAGGAAGCTCTAACTTTTGATGATGTTTTATTAGTCCCTGCGCATTCGACGGTCTTACCAAAGGATGTGGATCTGTCAACGCAGCTAACCCGTGAAATTAGTCTTAATATTCCGCTTGTTTCTGCTGCAATGGATTCAGTAACAGAATCACGGTTAGCGATAAGTATTGCCCAAGAAGGTGGTATAGGTATTCTTCATAAGAATATGACAATTGAACAACAAGCCTATGAAGTCGGGTGCGTTAAAAAGTTTGAGAGCGGTGTGATTAGAGAACCGATAACGGTTTCACCGCGTATGAGTATTAAGGATGTAATGGCCTTAACGCAGCAACATAATATTTCTGGAGTACCTGTTGTTGATGGTAATGATTTACTGGGTATCGTGACGAGTCGTGATCTGCGCTTTGAGACACGATTAGATGAGGCTGTTACTAAAGTAATGACACCTAAAGACAAATTAGTGACGGTGAGTGAGGAGGCTGACCAGCAAGAAGCGATCGCCTTGTTACATGAACACCGTATTGAGAAGGTGTTGGTTGTTAATAAAGATTTTCATCTTCGTGGCCTGATTACGGTTAAAGACATTCAAAAAGCAAAAGATTATCCGCAAGCTAGCAAAGATAGTTTTGAGCAGTTGCGTGTGGGTGCGGCAGTAGGGACCGGCGCTGATACGGAAGAGCGAGTGACAGCATTAGTGCAAGCCGGTGTTGATGTGGTAGTGGTTGATACTGCGCACGGACATTCCAGCGGTGTTTTGCAACGCATTAGATTAATTAAGGATATGTACCCCGAACTTCAGGTTATTGGGGGTAATATTGCGACGGCGGATGCGGCAAGAGCGTTGGTCGAAGCGGGGGCTGATGGCGTTAAAGTGGGTATTGGTCCGGGGTCAATTTGTACAACACGTATTGTAGCCGGTGTCGGAGTACCGCAAATTACGGCAATTAATAATGTTTCTGAGGCCTTACGTAGAACCGGTGTTCCTTTTATTGCCGATGGGGGCATTCGTTATTCAGGCGATGTTGCTAAAGCATTGGCATCTGGCGCTCACGCGGTTATGTTAGGGGGATTATTTGCCGGAACAGAAGAGGCGCCGGGTGATGTAGAGTTATTTCAGGGGCGTTCATATAAAACCTATCGTGGTATGGGTTCGCTGGGGGCGATGGCTCAGAAACAGGGGTCAAGTGACCGCTATTTCCAAGATG
This sequence comes from Methylococcaceae bacterium, assembly GCA_012965425.1. Classification (GTDB taxonomy): domain Bacteria; phylum Pseudomonadota; class Gammaproteobacteria; order Methylococcales; family Methylomonadaceae; genus OPU3-GD-OMZ. Next base: position 4,341 of record DTSI01000075.1, on the reverse strand, counting down.
AAGCAGAAACTGTTGAGAAACTTGTGCCTGAAGGTATAGAGGGGCGTGTGCCGTATAAGGGTGGGTTAAATGCCATCATCTATCAGTTGATCGGTGGTATTCGGGCTTGCATGGGATATACCGGTTGTGAATCAATAAGTGCCCTACATAATAATGTTGAATTTGTCCGGGTGACTAATGCCGGGATGCGTGAAAGTCATGTTCATGATGTCACTATTACCAAGGAAGCGCCAAATTATCGATTAGATTGATCTGTGGGTAACGGTTTTGGTGCGGCCACATTGATCCTTTTTTAATTCATTTTTTTAAAAGACAAAAACTATCGTGAGCAACGAACACACAGCAGCTATTTATTCCCATAAAATCTTAATTTTAGATTTTGGTTCCCAATATACGCAATTAATTGCCCGAAGAATTAGGGAGATTGGTGTTTATTGTGAAATTTTTTCCTGCGAATGTAGTGACCAGGAAGTGATTGATTTTGCACCGAATGGTATTATTTTGTCGGGGGGGCCAGAAACAGTAACCAGTGATGATACCCCGAGAGCACCTGAATGTATTTTTACATTGGGGGTGCCGGTGCTAGGCATTTGTTATGGTATGCAAACGATGACTGAGCAGTTGGGTGGTCGTGTAGCGGCATCTGATCATCGTGAATTTGGTTATGCGCAAGTTCGAGCAAGAGGCCATTCTAGTTTATTAATGGATATTGAGGACTCATCTTCTGCTGAAGGTTATGGTTTGTTAGATGTTTGGATGAGTCATGGGGACAGGGTCGAGCGATTACCTGAAGGTTTTAATTTAATTGCCAGTACCGAGAGTGCGCCTATCGCCGGTATTGCTGATGAAAGTCGTCAGTTCTTTGGCTTACAGTTTCATCCTGAAGTAACCCATACTAAACAAGGAGGGAATATTTTATCTCGCTTTGTAGTTGATATTTGTGGTTGTTCGGTGCTTTGGAGTTCAAGCAATATTATAGATGAGAGCATTGTCAGTATTCGAGAGTCTGTGGCCGGAGATCAGGTTATTTTAGGGCTTTCAGGTGGTGTGGATTCATCGGTTGTCGCGGCATTGTTACATAAGGCAATTGGCGTACAGTTGGTGTGTGTTTTTGTTGATACCGGATTGCTACGGTTAAATGAAGGCGATCAGGTGATGGCTATGTTTGCCGAACATATGGGCATTAATGTTATTCGTGTTAATGCGGAACAGCGTTATTTAGACCGACTGACCGGGGTTGTCGACCCTGAAGAAAAGCGCAAAATAATTGGTAATTTATTTGTTGAAATATTTGATGAGCAGGCGGCATTGTTAACGGATGCCAAATGGTTGGCGCAAGGGACTATTTACCCAGATGTGATTGAATCAGCTGGGGCTAAAAGTGGCAAGGCGCATTTGATTAAATCGCATCATAATGTCGGCGGCTTACCCGAAAATATGACCTTGAAGTTGGTTGAGCCGTTACGGGAATTATTTAAAGACGAAGTTAGACGATTGGGGGCTGAGCTAGGATTGCCTGAGACGATGATTAATCGACATCCATTTCCAGGGCCGGGTTTGGGTGTCAGGATCTTAGGTGGGGTTAAAAAGGAATATGCCGATTTGTTACGTTATGCGGATGCCATTTTTATAGAAGAACTTTATCGTCATGACTTATACGATAAAGTGAGTCAGGCTTTTGCGGTATTTTTACCGGTCAAATCGGTGGGTGTTATGGGGGATGGTCGGCGTTATGATTTTGTGATTGCTCTTCGAGCGGTTGAGACGATAGATTTTATGACGGCGCGTTGGGCGCATTTGCCGTATGAATTTTTAGATATCGTTTCCAGACGAATTATTAATGAAGTGGATGGCATTTCGCGGGTTACCTATGACATTTCCGGAAAGCCGCCAGCTACTATTGAGTGGGAGTAGTTACACATACATCGAATCGTTATAAATCAATAACCTACGTCAAATTAAATTCGGCAAAGTAGAGGCAAACTAAAAATTAAGTTGTTGATTTAACTCGTTTCTTTATGTAGTGTTACAAACAAAGTTACAAACTTTGTTTGACTACTGCAAATCATAAGGTACATGGCGAGAAAACCACGAAAATCAAAGGGTAATACATCTCAAGAAGTCCACGATATCCTCGGTGGCAAATCACAAATATTTCGGGTGCCACAGTCAGGCGATGTCTGGCAATTCAAGATGGTGGGTCACAGAAGAACAAAAGTATTTTCGCAAGAGTTTAAGAACAAAAGATTTTGATACTGCAGTAGTTCGTGCAGAATAAAAATACTTACAAACTTACTCGGATGTCGCCAGTGGCATAAAGATATTCGGTATGTCTCTCAGTGAACTGGTTACAGAATTCATCAACTGGCGTGCAGAAGATGTAGATGCAGGTAACATCACCAAAGGACGACTCGTCACTATCAAATCTCAGTGCAGACATGTACTGAAGTTCAAATCTGAATCTCTCAAAATCAACGAACTAGATAGGAATTCCTTCTATGACTATGAAGTTTGGCGGAAGAAGAATTTCATTGGAACGCAGTCAGTCACTGTTAAGAATGAACAGGCAACAATCAATCAAATGATAGATTACGCATACAGAAAAGGATATGCGCATTTTGCTAAATTTGAGTTCAGAAAAATAACTATCAAGAAAGATAAAATCGGCAGACGGAGTGTCTTCTCTCTTGAAGAATACGACAAGTTAGTACGGTTCTTAAGCAGTTATTCCTCTAAAAAACAGTGTGTTGATGAAGCATTAAGAAATGAACGATTAATGATTAGAGATGCCGTATTGATTGCCTCAAATTCAATGCTCCGTGTTGGTGAATTATGGCAACTCAAATGGAGCGATATTGTCGCTATTGAAACAAGATTTGACGAACAAGAAAATGCAGTGAATTTAGTAACAATAAATGTTCGTGCAGAAACCTGTAAGACAAGAACAAGCAGAGAAGTTATTTGTCGTGGTGGCGAATATGTTGAGCGGTTAAAGAAGAGGACAAGATATATAGATGCGAATGATTACATTTTTGCATCTACAAGTGGCACTACAAGAATATCAAAGCGAAAGTGGTATGCGCACTGGAAAAACTTAATGGAAGGGATCGGTATTGAAGACTATGCAGAACGGAAATTAACTTGGTATTCATTACGACATTTTGCCATTACTTGTAGAATTAGGAGTGGTGTTTCATATCTTGATATTTCGCATCTTGCAGGGATATCGGTTAGTAATATTGAAAGCATCTATGGACATTGGGATTCAGAGATGAAGAAAACTGCGGCAATGAAGAATTTTGCAATAGATAAAAGCGGCATCATCGTTCATTAAGAAAAGTCGTAGATATATTAGAGAAATACAGAAGTATGTTTGATGCATTTTACACCGAACAGAAGAACCCAATTAGACATCGGTCTGGTTGGGTTTTTTTGTTATAGGGGTTTTCTCAAGAGTCAGTCATTAAATAACGACATCAAATCCTTCAAAGACAGGGTGACCGATGTAGACATCACTATGACCACCTGCTCCTTTATGTGCTGCTCTGAATGCGTCTGATTTTGTCCAATTGATGAAGTCCTCTTTTGAATCCCAAGTGCTGTGCGAGATATAAGTTGTATGCGTTTCTTCGGTATTGCCTTTTGCTAAATGAAACTGTTTAAAACCTGAAACATCATCCAAATGCGTTTCTCTGTTTTTCCAGATGGTTTCAAAATCATCTTCTTTACCAATAACTATTTTAAATCGGTTAATTGCGATATACATTATTAAATCGTGTGTTGTTAATCATAGAGTAATCACCTTACTAAATTAAAATGGAGTTGTATAGAAAAGTCGTTTGATTTAAATCCCGTATGATGCAAGAAAAGCGTCTTTCCCCTAATGTATATATTAGGGACTTGACATAAATCCTGCACATGATTTTGTATCCATTCCTGTCACCCTCAAGCAGTGTTAACTTTGGTGTTTTAACGAGTTCTGGGTGCGTTAGCGACACGATGACCGATAAGTATAGCCCAGTGTATGGGGTAGTCCTGTGTGAAATATTGTAGGGGTTGCATTAGGACTATTTTTGTTTTATTTTTTCTACTCTCAATATCATTCTGCGAACACCAGTTCTATCCCAAGTACCACCTCTTGGACGAAACAATTTTTTAGAATTTAAATATTCTGCTTTGTCATCCAGAGTTTCTAATCCCATCAAACTCCGTGTCACCGGATGAACAACAACATTCTCAAGTTCTTGCACCATTCTTAATGCAAATTCATCTGCTTTAGATATTCGTTTCTGATTTGCCTTTGCTGTTCTTTTCATACAATTCTTTACCTTATCCGCGACG
>DTSI01000074.1:8533-30016 GCA_012965425.1 Methylococcaceae bacterium | reverse complement strand
TTATTGAGTCAGTTGGTTCATGCCGAAATAACAGACCGCTATGCACGTAGTCTACGATACCAATTGAAAGTAGCCAAGTTCCCTATCCATCGTGATTTAGTTAACTTTGAATGGGGAGAGACAGCCCTTTCAAAACAGCAGGATAAAACAGGAACAATGGCGAGAAATCTTATACAAATGGATGCCATTATCCTTGATGAACTGGGTTACCTGCCATTTCCCAAGTCTGGTGGCGCATTACTCTTTCACCTTATCAGTCAGCTCTATGAACGAACCTCGCTGATAATCACAACCAATCTGAAGTTCAGTGAATGGGTGCAGGTTTTTGATGATGCAAAAATAACAGCTGCGCTTCTGGATCGAATTACTCATCATTGTGACATCATCGGAACAGGGAACGATTCTTATCGGTTTAAGCATCGAAAATCAGGGTTAAAAACAGCGTAAATATCCTAGGCAAAGTGGAAACTTTTGGACGCTGACAGGTGGAAACTTTTCAACGCTGATTAACATATTAGTACACAGTGACCAGGGTAGCCAGTATGCGAGTTCAGACTACTTAACCTTTATGAAAGAGCACCACTTAATTCCACCCATGAGCCGCCGAGGTAATCGTCATGATAATGCTGTTGCTGAAAGCTTTTTTGCTACGTTTAAAAAGCAGGTAACGAAATGCAAGACCTACTCAACAAGGAAGGAAGCGAAAGCTGAGATATTTAATTTTATAGAAATGTTTTACAATCCAATATAACGACATTCACATACTGGTGGCGCATCACCGGTTAAGTTTGAAGAAGCGTATTTTTTTAGAATCAACAAATGTCTAGTACAAGCTGGGAAGTCCACATAGCCACTTTAGCCTTGAATGCCGGTGAGTGGTTTCCTCTTTTCCTTCTCATCATCTGTTGCCTCATTTTTGAATGAAAATTTAACAGAAAATACACTTATAGGGCTATCCTACTTATGGGAGCCACTTCTATGATATTAAAAGTTCTAAATCGGCGTCCAGAATACAAACTGTCGCTCATAAAGTCCATTGACCAGGAGTCGTTTGCACTTGAGGGTACCGCCAAAGGTTCTGGGTGTCGGTTCGGCCAACGCTTTTTCCCTTTACGCCTTAAATTCAGCTTCAAGCCGCAATGAATCCGATAGACTCGCTTATGGTTCCAACTAAAACCTTGATTTCTCAGTCGCATAAAGAGCTTCCGAAAACCATACTTTGGATGATTTTCAGCTAACGCTGTTTTTTCCATACAGTTGATAGATTTATTGTTGTAGAAAACCTAATAATACATTGACTTATGGCTTGGGCTTCCTATTCTTCCTACTGATTCTACGTAAAACTTTACAAACAACCATTTGAGTGAATTTAACTATGAACATTGATTTCGTTGAGACCAAAACGAGTACAAGACATATGATGGAAAAATACTTCCCCAGAGCAATGATGAACTTCCGTATTCTGAAGAAGACGGGGTTTGAGCGTGAAATGGCATTCTTACCGGAACTTTGCGACCCTGATAAAATTAGTCTGGATATCGGGGCCAACATCAGCATGTTTACTTGGCATCTCAGGGGACATTCCCTCGCGACAATGGCTTTCGAGCCAAACCCCTATCTTAGTGATCTTCTGCGACGCACCTTCGGAGACAGTGTACCCGTAAGGCAGGTCGCACTGTCGAACCGATGCGGAACAGCACGTCTTAGCTTTCCGAATGACTGGCACGCGCTTGGGAGCCTAGGCGATACGGAGGGTCATCAGTATTTGGAAGAAAAATACGACAGAGTTACTTCCTTTGACGTGGAAACATTGCGACTGGATGATCTTGATTTCCCTCCCATTGGATTCGTCAAAATTGATGTGGAAGGGCATGAACTGGAGGTATTGGAAGGGGTGCAGCGGACTACTCGCACCCATCACCCCAAGTTACTGATTGAAATTGAGGAAAGACATCGCCCTGGGGCGGTAAAAAGGGTAATTGAATTGCTAACAAAGTGGGACTACGCCGGCAGCGTCCTGATACAAGGTAACCTGAGTGCGGTGTCTGAGTTCAGGTTGGCCACTCATCAGAATCCTCTAAATCTGGATGATCGTGGGAATCGCATTTGGCGGTGGGCTTTTAAACGACAACTACACTAGATCAGCTATTGTCTATCTGTTGATAATACAATTAGCTCAACGATTTGGAAAAAAACTGTTTTCATGGCTCAAAGCATCGGTCCTATCAATAACCCCATTAATATTTGGTTATCATCCAAAATACTTAAAAAAGTTAATTTAATTACGATCCGTGAAGAGTTATCAAGAGAGTTTTTATCTAACATTGGTATCCCTAAAGAAAATGTGTCACTGACAGTTTGTCCTGCCTTTCTACTACCTCCCTCACTAAATACAAATAATATTTATTCCAAATGGAATATCAATACCAATACCCCACTTATCGGCCTAGCCATAAGAGAATGGGTTTACCCTAATGAAAGCGATTCTTCCAAAGCTAACAATGACTTTATCAACATGATAACTATCATAGTAGACAAAATTTCGGCTGATTTAGACGCTACTATTATTATCATACCAACCATTCCAAGTGACATTAATCTAGGCGAAATAATTATAAGAAAATCTACAAACCAAAGTCGCGTTAAGGTTATTGGCTCACTAAATACCCCCCGCGAAGTAGTGGGTATCTACGGGCAACTTAACCTGCTGATAACTACAAACTTCCACCCATTGGTCTTTGCAACATCCCAGGGATGTTCCTTCAATAACGCTAGCTCTAACAGGCCAAAAAACCACAGGATTTGCTAAGTCAGCAGGACTTTCTGAATTCATTATTGATGAACAACACATGAATGCAAAATCAATTATTCATACAACACACCTACTTTGGAAAAATATCAATCAAACCCGTTCAAAATTACAAAAAGAAATTCCCAAATTAAAAACACTGGCTTCCGATAGCATAAATAGACTTACGCAAGAAATACTAACCTAAACCCTTCTACACTAAATCACTCTTGTTACTACTTAGAAATAAACTAAAACAATTAGTCCTATAATTTATATGATCAAATCAAAACAATCACTCCAAACATACATCATTCTCTTAAACTGGAATAATTATCAGGATACACTGGAATGTTTAGAATCTTTATTCAAACAAGACTATAAAGAATTTAAGATAATCCTTTGTGATAATGATTCAACCGATGGCTCCGTTGAACATTTTATAAACTGGGCTGAGGGTAAAGAATTATCAATCACACCAAGAAATTCATTCTTACAATCACTTGTCAAACCAGCTATTAAAAAACCTATTTCTTATTGTGTTTTCAACAGAGAACAAGCAGAAACAAAGACAACAGACATTGAAACAGGTGCCAATCTAATCATCATTAAAACAGGAGGTAACCTCGGTTTTGCAGGAGGTAATAATGTAGGATTTAGGTATGCCTTAAAAAGAAATGACTTTGACTACGTATGGTTATTAAACAATGATACGGTTGTCGAAAATGACTGCTTATCTAAAATGGTTAAGTATTCTCAATCTCAATCCTTAGATAATTTGTGTGGTAGTTTACTTGTTTTTTACGACAATCCCGAATCTATTCAAGCTCCAGGTGGCTACCAATATAATAAATGGACTGGCCGAGCATCGCCTATATTAAAACGAGGCACATCCATTTACGAAAAAATTAATCATCAGACATTAGAAAAAAAACTATCTTACATTTGTGCAGCTTCTTGGTTATTACCTAAACAATTTTTACTGGATATCGGACTTATGACTGAAGATTATTTTTTATATGGTGAAGAAATTGACTGGTGTTTAAGAAACAATGGAAAATATAAATTATGTTATTGCCCAGATGCAATAGTTTATCATAAGGAAGGCGCAACGATAGGCTCTGAAAACTTAGACCGAGAGTCCTCCTTATTTTCAGACTTTTACCAGTTCAGAAATAAACTTTTAATCACTAGACGCTTTTACCCTGAAAAAATATTAATCGTTTATATTACCGTATTTTTACAAATGATTAACCGACTTCGAAAAGGTCAATGGCAAAAATCAAAATTGATTTGTCAGATTTTATTAGGAAAAAAAACTTTCTAATCAGATACTTCTTCTCCCCCCACTCGGATTAATACCCACAAAGTATAAGCTAAAAAACCCCTATTAAATCAATACCAACGTCTCCTAAAGAAGCCGTTCTAGATAAAATATTTAATTGTGAAATCTCCGTTGTAACTGCTAAAATTGAAACCGATAAAATAATCGCAAAAGGTTTTAACTGACTTAGAGCGTGAAAAAGACTCCAAGTTAACAAGCCAAATAAAACAATATGGCCCCCTTTCTTTATAATTCCAACAGAGGGTAAATCCAGATCTTTTGTTATAGACAACAAATTTTTTTTAAAAAAATTCTCTTTACCAAAATCCTCAGTATGTTTTTTTGTTGAAACTTCTTTATGCACCAAATTTCTAGTTATTTCATCAATAATATGAAAGCTTGAATTTGGCACCATAACACCCACCAAAATAATAACTAATAATCCCACTGATATATTCGACCAGAACTTATTTTTTTTGTCGGTTATAAAAAATAATATCGGGTATAAAATCCCTATACACCATATACAAACTAACCCATACTCAAAAAATAACTGATCTCTCCCTTTGCTATAATTTATTAATTTTATATTTTTAATACTCATGGATCCTTCATCAGCAAATAATTCAATCGCAAAAAAATAACTTGGATATTCTTTTTCAAAAACAACCCTTGAAACCCCACGATACCGGCCATCTTGCTGAACATGAAACAAAACATGTGGGCCAGACCTAAATGGAACACCCTTAACTTCTGGATATAACGCAAACCTAAAACCATGCCATTTTTCCTTAGTTACACCTTTTAAGTTTTGAACCTGTATATCGTAATCCAACACAAATAAATTGCCTTCACCTACTTTGAATTTACTATAAAAAACTTTATGTTTTCCTCCATTAGTTTTTAGCGAGAGTTCTTTTAAAGAAGTAAATTTACTTAAGCTATTTAATCCATATTCATGTGATTCAGAAAAGTGCTTCAATAAATTATTTTGTATTGGATGCAACAAGTCATCGTGAACAAATTTATGATAAACAATTGTTGTTATACTTAAACTAATAAGAAAAAAAACATATCTTTTACAACTACTCTTTTTCATTAAGATCAGTCCACAAACAAAATTTATTGATTAGCACTAAAGTATATTAGTTGAACTTTACTCCCCTACAAAATAGTATGCTTTTGATTAAGTTCAATTCCTATTTAGATCGACAAATTCGAAAAAATATGACCACTTTGCTATCACGTAGCTTTCATGATTTTCAGTCTGGGGTGTTTAATGAATAGACACTCGTCTAGCCAATTGTTTTTTTACGTAATGTAAGACAACAATGCTCAAGAGTTATGAGTTTTCTTAGAAATTAAAGTTTCGAATATGCTAATAAAAGATTCATTCGGCTTCGCTACTATAGGCATATACCAAAATGATTGCTGGGCAAAAGCATTGCACTTCACCGCATCTTTTTCTGTCATCAGCACCGGTCGCTGGTCAGGGAAATTAAAGTCTTCTAATTGAAAGGAATGATGGTCTGGGAAGGCGTGTTGCTCTCCCTCAATACCGTACTCCGCCAACGTATTAAAAAAACGTTGTGGATGACCAATCCCTGCCACCAAGTGAAAATGGATGCCGCTGAATTCTTTTAACGCTTTCTTTTCACCCGTGAGTAAGTTGATGGCATCATCACCCACCATTTGCATGTTATGGCTATCATGAGAAGCCGAACCATTAACAATAACGGCATCGACCTGGTCTAAACGACACCGTGGCTCCCGAAGAGGTCCTGCTGGCAAACAAGCACCATTGCCCAACCCTCGCTCACCATCAATCACCGCAATTTCAATGACTCGCCCTAAACGATAGTGCTGCAATCCATCATCAGACAAAATAATATCACACTTAAAATCAGTGATTAAAAGCTGTGCATCTTCAACCCGAGAAGGACCCACCGCTATAGGGCAACTCACTTGCCGTGCAATAACTACAGGTTCATCACCCACCATTTCACAATCGCTGTTAGCCGTTACGACCTGCGGCCATGTCTTAGCCTGTCCACCGTAACCACGACTAATAATCCCAGGATTAAAACCGCGTTGCTGAAGATACTGTGCCATCCAAATAATGAGTGGTGTTTTCCCCGTACCCCCCACAGTAATATTACCGACCACAATAACCGGAACGGGTAATGCCTCAGTTTTTAAGAACTTGTGTTGATAGAGTAATTGCCGAACCTTAATAATACGTTGATAAATAAACCCTAAAGGAATCAACCAAAAAATGACACTCTCTTCATACCATCGTGTTTCCAGCCATTGGACAAAACGAGTCTTGATCACTATTTCTCAGCCGCTTGCTGGGTCGCAAAGGTGATTTGTACAAAACCTACTCGCCCAGCAATATCAAGTGCATTAACCACAGCCTGGTAAGGTGCTAAAGCATCGGCATTAATAACCAGCGCTTGCTCTTTATCCTTAAAAACTGATGCTAACGAGCGAGTTAAAGTTGACAGTTTATTATCCACTAAGGGCTGTTCATTAAGGTAGTATTGACTCGTTGAATCAATCGACAGAACCAATAACTTTCGTGGCACTAGTTCTTTGGAACCCGACTCTGGCAAGGTGATTTGCAAGGCGGTATTTTTATTAAATGTTGTGGTGACCATAAAAAAGATAAGTAACAAAAACACCACATCTATCATAGGTGTAATAGAAATCTCCAGATTTCTTTTCTTCCTATGGCGAAAATTCATAGTGATGAATCCTCACGCTCACCATGAATCATCTCAATGAGCTTTAAAGACTCCTCTTCCATATTAAGCACTAAGTCATCGACTCGCCCCTCAAAATAACGGTGAAACATTAAACTAGGAATAGCAACAGCAAGTCCCGCTGCCGTCGTAATCAACGCTTCTGAAATACCGCCAGCCAAAACACTAGGATCACCCACACCTTGGCTCATAATGGCGGAAAATACTTTAATCATCCCCACAACCGTACCTAACAATCCTAATAGCGGTGTAATGGCAGAGATTGTTCCTAGTGCCGTTAAATAACGTTCTAAATCATGCGCAACTTGACGTCCAACTTCTTCGATACTTTCTTTCATGATCTCTCGACCAAAACGACTATTGGATAAACCTGCGGCTAAAATAGCCCCCAAAGGCGAGCCTACTTTTAAACGCCGTATGGCCATAGCATCTAACTTTTCTTCTCGCGACAACTTCCAAACCTGAGGCACTAAATCAGGGGGTAAGATCTTATTTCGCTTAAGCGACCAAAAACGTTCAACAATAATCCCCAAAGCGACTATTGAACATAAAACAATCGGCAGTAACATCAAACCGCCTTTTTCAAAAAAATCAAACATGATTTGCCCTATAATCGTAAAGAGTGGCTACATCAAAATATTTTTTACTGGCTAAATTTAAAATCGCATTAGAACATACTTACTTAGACTAATCAGCCTAGTTATTAGTAATACCCTACAAAAAATCATCCAAATAAAAATAACCCGCTATGAAACAACTTTAAAAAAACAAATTAGCCTTGTTACTTGCTTTATCCAAAAAATTATCAGAATTAATTGAATAAGCAAAAAAATTAAAGAAATCATTCCATTTTAATTATTTTTAGCTATCTTAAAAAAACAATAATAACTCTTCAGGAGTGACGTCGTATGTCGCACATTCAAATGATTGATGATGGCAATAGCCTTTTTATATCCAGCAACAACGTTAATAATACTGAAACCATAAACGCATACCAAAAGGCTAAACCATTCCCTCATATTGTTCTTGATGACTTTTTTCCCAATACTGTTATCAAAAAAATCACCCATGAATTTCCTGAAGCCAATAGTTATGCTAATTACAATAACGACAGAGAGCGATATAAAAAAGCCTATAACCCTGACGACCTAAAATCGAGTTATCTTCGATCCCTTTTTTATAGCTTTAACGCCAAGCCCTTTCTGACCTATCTTGAAAATTTAACTGGTATACCAGGATTAATTCCCGATCCTGATTTCAATGGTGCAGGATTCCATGAAATAGGCACTGGAGGCCACCTTGGCATACATGCTGACTTTAATATCCACAACCGGCTAAAACTAAAACGCCGGATAAATGTTTTAATCTACCTCAATGAAAGTTGGCAAGAAGAGTATGGTGGGCATTTGGAGTTGTGGGAAAAAGACATGAGCAAAAAAGCGCTATCCATCGCCCCTTTAATGAATCGTTGCGTTATCTTCAATACGGAAAGCGATACTTTCCACGGTCACCCTGACCCCTTAAAAACGCCTAAAGGTATCACTCGTAAATCTATTGCATTATATTACTACACCGCATCTGATGCTATTTTGGATGAATATAGAGCGCACTCTACCCTCTTTGAAACCAGAGAAAATTCCAGTGATAAAAGAGACACTAAGCGCATCGTAAAAGGTTCTATCAAAGATCTTTGCCCGCCCATGATTTATCGAAAGTACCAAGAGTTTAAATCTTCTCATAAGTAAAATTACGAAGTACAAATCCTTATCAGCAAATGAATTATTCAACTTCTTATATTGCTCTCTGAATTGATTTGGAAAAGTCTAAATAAATGATAGGCCTTAATTTAATGGGTTGGTTTGAAGGCCTAAAACAAAAAACTCCTCACTAAGGATTTGAGTCACTGAAGTTATCCGTGTTACTACGGCCAACTCAAAAACAGACTATAAGTGTTTAACTTACTTTGTTATTAAGATTGAGAATGTAGCGGTCAACCCTAGAAACTTATTTTCAATTAACTTATATTCAAAATGCAATTCTTTTTTGGCGTTCTCAAGCAACTTAATTACATCTCGTTTATACAGTAAAAACATATAATCGCCCGCAGCCCACTGCTTACCTATGAGTGTATAAAATTTATTTGCAATGGCTCTAGGTAGCCAATGAACAATTGGTGCCCTAGTATGAATCTCAACGGGAAAACCTCTATTTGGTGTGGTAAAAAATACTTTATTTTTAGCAACTCGAATCATTTCATTTAAAAATAGTTGTTGCCTTTCTATAGCTCCCACATGCTCAATGACAGCATTACTCCAGATAGAATCAAATTCATTATCACTAAAAGGAAAAAGCGTACCATCATAAGTTATCGTTTTAACCTTAGGATATTTTTTGTTGAAATCACTTAACTCCTCAACACCCAATCCTGTAATTTTTTCTGGAAATTGATAATTCTTGACAAGAAAATTATCCGAATCTTTATGGTCTTCATTTTGAACACCTACATCTAGCACAGTCTTGCTTTTATTTGGTTTACAGAAGCTAATAAATTGTTTGTGCTTCATTTCCCTGCTTTTATACATTAACCTATTAACAACATTCAAATAACACCTCAAATTCCAATTTTGCTTAACTTATAAAAATGAACAACACTTCTTAAAACAATTATTACTATTTTAGTATTGTTTTTTTTTATTACAAATATCACCAAAAACAGCAGGAATGACGATAACTCTAACGATCTTAAATCGAATTATCGTCACCCCTTTTTGATGGCTTTAGCGCCAAGCCTGCGCCATTGAAATGAGGGCTGGGTATTAATCCTTGTATACCGGTTAAATTTTCAAGGTAGGTTAGATAGGGCTCCCACTAAATATGGTACAGAGGGCAACCGTGGCATACAGACTTTAATATCCACACCTGGCTAAGCCCAAAACAGAAACCACTCGCTCACTAAGGGCTTAAATCACTTCGGTTTTTCGTATTACGACCCACCCAAAAATAGGCTACAAAGAAAGCAACCAATGACAATACGGCGGCTATCGAATAAACAAACATGGCCCCATATTGTTCCCAATAAAAACCACTATAAAGACTGCCGATCATACCGCCTAATCCAAAGCCTAAACTACTGTATAATGCCTGACCTTTGCCTAAATGCTGGTCGCCAAAATAACGATGCACTAAATGAATCGCCACCACATGGGTCGCACCAAATGTAGCCGCGTGTAACACTTGTGCGGCGATTAAAACCGACAACTGAGTAACCCCCCAGCCGATCATCAACCAACGAATGGCCGCCAAGGCAATGCTGGTCAGTAAGATATGCCGTAAGGATACCTTTTGAAGTATTTGCCGCATAAAAATAAACAAGATAATTTCAGCAAAGACCCCCAAAGCCCATAACATACCGGTGAGGGTTGTCGAATACTGATGCTCTGCCAAATAGATCGAATAAAAAACATAATACGGCCCATGACCGGCTTGCAATAATAAGCACACCATTAAGAAGGCTAAGACTTCCGGTTGTTTTAAAATAGGCCAGAGCCGAACCGTGGTTTTGTCTTCCGTTGAAAGACTCACTTCAGGCGTCATAGAGGCAATCACCCAGATAGCGACTAGCAAGCCTAAAACGATTACCGGCAATACCGCTAAGGTAACTAACTCTAAGCAATAACCCATCGCCAGAACCGTGACAATAAAGCCCACTGAACCCCACAACCGAATCTGGCTATAACGATGTGAATCAGAGGATAAATGAAATAAAGTAACGGCCTCAAACTGCGGTAACGCCGCGTTCCAAAAAAAGCTAAAGCCCAGCGTTAAAATGGCAAATCCAAAATAAAGCGGATCGAATAAAAAGCCGCTAAAAATAACCGCGGCTAAAAATGAGGCCCAGCGAATAATGCTCATACTTTTACCGGTATGATCGGCCAGCCAACCACAAAGATTAGGGGCAATAACTTTTGTCCCGACCAACAGAGCGGTCAATTGACCAATAGCAACCGCATCAAAGCCTGAAAAATCCAGATAGAGGCTCCAAAAAGGTAATAGGCTACCTAATGAGGCAAAATAAAAGAAATAAAACCCCGACAGCCGCCAATAAGGAAAACTGGGGGCCATCGACTAGCGTAAAACCGGCAATCCTGAATCGACTTGGGCATTTTGCCCCCGGTGTCTCAGAAAATGGTCCATCAAGGTAATCGCCATCATCGCCTCGGCAATAGGTGTCGCTCTGATCCCCACACAAGGGTCGTGACGGCCCGTAGTGATCACTTCCACCGCTTCACCTGCGGTATTGATACTACGCCCCGGTAAATGCAAACTTGAGGTCGGTTTAAGCGCAATACTGGCTACAATATCCTGTCCGGTTGAAATACCCCCTAAAATACCGCCGGCATGATTACTTAAAAAACCTTCCGGTGTTATTTCGTCTCGAAATTCAGTGCCTAAACTCTCAACACAATCAAAACCGCCACCAATCTCAACGCCTTTAACCGCATTAATACTCATTAAGGCATGAGCCAATTCTGCATCCAATCGATCAAAAATAGGCTCACCTAAACCCGGAGGAACATGAGTTGCAATGACATTAACTTTCGCACCGATAGAATCGCCCTTTTTTCGTAGTGCATCCATATAGGTTTCTAGTTCCTCAACCTTATTAGGGTCAGGGCAGAAAAAGGGGTTATCGTCGATAATACTCCAATCCACCGGGCTGATTTTAATCGGCCCCAATTGCGCCAAATAACCTTTTACTTCTACACCCAATTGTTCTTTAAGAAATTTTTTAGCAATAGCCCCTGCCGCCACACGAATGGCCGTTTCCCTTGCTGACGAACGGCCGCCGCCACGGTAATCTCTAAAACCGTATTTATGTTGGTAACTATAATCAGCGTGCCCTGGGCGAAAACGGTCAGCAATTTTAGAATAATCTTTAGAGCGTTGATCGGTATTTTCAATGATTAAACCAATCGGTGTGCCGGTGGTTTTACCTTCAAAAACACCGGATAATATCTTCACCTGATCCGGCTCACGTCGTTGTGTGGTGTGCCGTGATTTTCCGGGTTTACGCCGGTCTAAATCAAACTGTAAATCTTGTTCGGTTAAGGCCATATTGGGCGGACACCCATCAACCGTACCGCCCAAGGCCAAGCCATGGCTTTCCCCAAAAGTGGTGACCGTAAATAATTTTCCTATCGAATTTCCTGACATAATCGGCTCGTTATTTTAATGCTGTTTTAAATAAATCGGTAAATTGGCTGACTTGCTCAGCGGTTAATAAGAACACCCCATCACCACCACGCTCAAATTCTAGCCAGTAAAAAGGCACGTTGGGGAAGGTTTCTTGTAACGGCTCTGCACTACTTCCCACTTCAACCACTAAAACGCCCTGAGAAGTTAGAAAATTTTCCGCTTCTGCTAACATCCGTATAACAATATCTAACCCTGACACACCACCATCAAAGCCCATCGCCGGTTCAGCATGATACTCTTGTGGCAAGCCGCGTAATTCTTCTTGGTTAACATATGGTGGGTTACTGACAATCAGATCATAACGTTGATTCACCTGAGCAAACAAATCAGACTCAATGGCAACGACACGGTCTTGAAGGCCGTGGCGTTCTATATTCATTGTTGCAACCGCTAAAGCATCCGGCGATAATTCCACGGCATCGACCTGAGCTTCTGGAAAAACATGTGCACACGCCAATGCGATACAACCACTCCCCGTACACAGATCTAAAATACGACCGACATGCTCGGCTTCAACCCAAGGCATGAACTGTTGTTCAATGAGCTCTGCAATAGGCGAGCGCGGCACTAACACACGCTCATCCACATAAAAATCCAAACCAGCAAACACCGCCGAGTTGGTTAAGTACGCTAAAGGCTTTCGGGTTGTTATTCGTTGTTGCATTTTATCGACCACAGTTTGACGCTCACGCACCGTCAATACCGCTGACAAGTATTCTTTTGACAAATCATAAGGTTGATGGAGGGTATGCAATACCAACGCCACCGCTTCATCGTGCGCACTCTCCGTACCGTGACCAAAAAACAAGTCCGCCTGATTAAACTGGCTGGTAGCAAAGCGAATATAATCCAGAATTGTGGTTAATTCCGAAGTAACTTCCTCAGAATTGAATGTCATAACGTGCCTTTGATAACGGTGGGATAGTAAATAGCGACTAATTTTAAACTAAAACAACCCTGACAGCGCATAAAATTGTGTTTACCGAGCCGCTTTTAACCCGGTTTAGCGCTTAAATAAGTACTGATGTTAATACTGCCGGGCGCGTTGTTCTGCCTGGGCAGCACCTTGTTGGTTACCTTGTAAGCGCCGAGCCTTAGCAATAAGCAGCCAACACCGTTTCTTTAAGGCATTTTTACCTTGCGACAAAGAGAGTGTTTTCTCTGCCAACTGTTCAGCCATAACGGCTTTTCCTTGCTTAATTCTGATTTCAGCCAGTTTGATGAAAATATGACCATTTCTAGGCTCAATACGCATGGCTCTTTCGACCGTAGCCGCCGCAATATCCAAAGATCCAAGCGTTATATTTCGCTCTGCCTCACTGATCAAGGCTACCACTGGCGCCGATGCCTGCTTAAAGGTTAATGACGGTTCAAGATCCAGTCGGTCAGGACTTTTTACAGCAGAATCAACACGCCCAGACCACAAATAAGACCGCTTGGTTTCAGATTCATCTGGACTATCAGGCATCTGACTCGAAACGCCACCGCCTAAAGGCCCTGAAACCGGTGCCGGCGCTTGATTTCTATACAAAACATCACAAGCACTTAAAGGCATTAATAAAACAAGCAGTAAACTCCTGCGAGTTAAACCAAAAAAATATTTTAATGTGTCCGCCATAGCCAATAAGTTAATTTTAAAATGGTATCAAGTGTACAGTGAAATCAACTCTTGCATGGTCTTTTTACCATTTTCCTAACATAGGAATAAGCCTACGAATGTGTTAACATTTTTCACCCTTAACTCCGATCTAAATGCTTGTTCAGTCGCTCATATTTTATCATGGCTTATTTTTTAAAAAAATCAAACTCACAGTTAAGCCATAAAATACAATAAGGCTATGGATGCTCCTTTCATTATCTACGGTGCTAACGGTTACTTAGGCGCACAAATCGCGCGTCTTGCCGTACAACACGGCTTAAAACCAGAACTAGCCGGCAGGAATAAAGCCGCACTCACCGAACTGGGTAAAGCCCTTAATCTTAGCGTAACGGTGCTACCGCTAGACGACCCCTATCGGCTTGAACAACGCCTTAAAAAAACCGCGTTTGTTTTTAATTGCGCGGGGCCTTTTCAAGCAACCGCACAGCCACTAGTCACAGCGTGCCTGAACACGCAAACACATTATCTTGATATTACCGGTGAGTTATCGGTTTTTGAAACCCTACTCGGCTATGACACAGCGGCTAAAAATAACAAGGTAATGCTACTCCCCGGCGCCGGTTTTGATGTCGCCGCCACCGATTGCTTAGCGCTTTATTTAAGCACTAAGATCGAGCAACCGACCCATTTAACATTAGCTTTTGAAAGCCAAGGCCCGGCAACACTGCCGCCCGGCACCCAACGCACGGCTATTGAACTATTAGCCTACGGTGAACGCCTACGCTATCAGGGGCAGCTCATTGAACCCCAACGCCGCTTTAAGCAAAAAACAATTGATTTAGGGTCCGGGCCAAAACCCTGTTTGAGAATCACTTGGGGCGATGCGGTAACCGCCTTTCACAGCACTCAAATTCTAACCATTGAAAATTACTTATCTCTCCCCGTGCGCCAACAACAATTAGTTCGTTTAAGCCATTACGCCAGCCCGCTGTTTCAATTTGCACCGGTCCGCCAGTTAGCGAAAAAATTGTTGGTAACCCCGCCGCCAACAGTAGAAGATTGTCAGAAAACACAAACCACCGTTTGGGGCGAAGTTAAAAACCAAAAAGGGGAGCGTTTTAGTGCCCAATTGAAAGGCCCAGAAGCCGGCAGCCTCTGGACCGCAGACATTGCACTCCAGATGATAAAAAAGGTACTGACAGGGGATACTACAAGCGGCTTTCAAACCCCGGCCACCGCCTACGGGGCTGACTTAATTATAGAAAACCCCGCAGTACGAAGAACCGATTTAAGTCACTCGGTTTAATCTGGAAACACACAGGCTTACACTTCGAATTAAGCGCAGGCAATGCCCATAGCGCGTTATTTAATAAGAACTGCAAGTTGTGTCCACCACTTATTAGCGGCTCCACAGCAAAAATTACATTTTCAGCAACGGTCGAATCACCATTGCTGTTTGGCTCAATGAGTGGACGGTAGCGTTAAGCACCGCAGTATCACCCACAGGCAGTCAAACACGGGTTGATGTAATTAGCCATGTAGACGGGCATATTCTCATTATTTTCTTGATCTACTAGCTCAAACGGGTCGCACGACTTTTTTTAAATGTCGCTAAGAATGGCATTAAAACTCTCACTAGGGCGCATCACTTCGGTAGCCATCGTTTGATCTGGGTAATAATACCCACCGATATCAGTAGCTTTCCCTTGCACTGAATTCAATTCAGAAATAATATTATCTTCATTCTCAATTAGCTGTTGAGCGATGACGCTGAATTGTGCCTGCAACGCTGAATCCTGATCTTGTTCTGCTAAAGCTTGAGCCCAATAGAGAGCAAGATAAAAATGACTGCCGCGCACATCAAGCTCCCCTACTTTACGTGACGGTGATTTATTGTTGCTTAAAAAGGTGCTGTTGGCTTGATCCAGTGCTGATGCCAGCACTTGTGCCTTTTTAGCGTTATTTTTTTGCGCAAAATCTTCTAAAGAAACGGCCAGCGCTAAAAATTCGCCGAGCGAATCCCAACGTAAATGATTTTCTGCTAACAACTGTTGAACATGCTTCGGCGCAGAACCTCCCGCACCGGTCTCAAATAAGCCACCACCGGCCAACAAAGGCACAATAGATAACATTTTGGCACTGGTACCCAATTCTAAAATGGGGAATAAATCGGTTAAATAATCCCTTAATACATTTCCCGTTACAGAAATAGTATCTTCTCCCGCTTTGACCCGCTGTAAGGTGTAACGTATAGCCTCCCCAGGGGGCATAATTTTAATCTCTAACCCAGTGGTATTCTGTTGCTCTAAATAACTTTCGACTTTAGCGATTAAGTTTGCATCATGTGCCCGTTGTTTATCCAACCAAAAAATGGCCGGCTGACCCGTTGCTCTGGCACGGCGCACGGCTAGTTTTACCCAGTCTTGAATAGGTAAGTCTTTAGTCTGGCACATTCGCCAGATATCACCTGGCCCAACAGGATGCTCCAGCAATACACACCCTTCAGAATCGGTGACGCGCACCTGACCCTTTTCCGGTATTTCAAAGGTTTTATCATGGGAACCATATTCTTCAGCCTTTTGCGCCATCAAACCAACATTACTAACATTGCCCATGGTCGTTACATCAAAAGCACCGTGTTCTTGACAGAATTCAAAGACTGCTTGATAAATACCCGCATAACAGCGATCAGGAATCATCGCTTTCGTATCCTGTAATTGGCCCTTGGGCCCCCACATTTGCCCAGAAGATCGTAATGTTGCCGGCATTGAGGCATCGACAATGACATCACTAGGCACATGTAAATTAGTAATACCTTTATCTGAATTGACCATCGCCAACGCTGGCTGTGTCTGATAAACAGCGAGAATATCGGCTTCAATTTGTAGACGTTGGCTAGCGGGTAGCGTCGCAATTTTTACATAAACATCACCCAAACCATTACGACTATCAACCCCCAGTTGATTAAAGGTTTCGGCATGTTTATCAAAGACCTCTCGAAAATAAACTTTGACAGCATGACCAAATATAATAGGGTCAGAAACCTTCATCATCGTCGCTTTTAAATGCAAAGATAGTAGTACGCCTTGTGTTTTTGCATCGGCTATGGACTGTTCAAAAAAAGCACCTAAAGCCTGACAATTCATTACTGCGGCATCAATCACTTCGCCTGCCTGTACCGGTGTTTTATCTTTCAGCACACGGACATCGCCATGATCACCCAGCCATTCAATTTTGACCTCACCCGCCGATTTAATAACCGCAGATTGCTCGCTGGCATAAAAATCGCCTTCATGCATCGATGCGACATGCGATTTGGAATCGGACGACCAAGCACCCATACTATGTGGGTGTTTCTGGGCATATGCTTTAACTGGAGCAGCCACACGCCGATCAGAATTACCTTCACGTAAAACTGGATTAACGGCGCTTCCTAAAACTTTGGCATAACGTGCCTTAATATCTTGTGCCTCTGCATGACTAGCCTCTTCCGGATAATCAGGTATGGCATAACCTGAGGCTTGTAATTCTTTAATAGCAGCATTTAATTGCGGAATTGAAGCGCTTATATTAGGTAGCTTAATGATATTCGCCACCGGGGTAGTCGCCAATTCACCCAATTCAGCTAAGGCATCATTTTGCTTTTGCTCATCGGTCAAGTTTTCAGGGAAATTAGCAAGGATACGAGCAGCTAAAGAGATATCCCGCGTTTCGACTGTAATATTGGCCGCCGCAGAAAAAGCCTGAACAATAGGCAAAAAGGAATAAGTAGCTAAGGCAGGGGCTTCGTCAGTTAGGGTGTAAATGATTTTAGAATTTGACATGTTTTCAGCTCTATCTCAAAAAGTAATAGGTATTATATTTCGAAACCACAATTAGTTCATTCGAAATACACTAAGCGATTGGTTTTTTATTAGTTATTTAACAGGCGCGGTAAAGCTCGAGGAATTACGCATTATCCTGTTAATCAGCAATCAGGTCATTTATGGGTCAGTGGTCCGTATCCGCGTTACCCATGATGGCACCAAAAATTGCACCACCTACCGTTGCACCTAGATCACCGTAGCTAGCACTGTTAGCGTACCGGCCCATTCTTGGATGAATTTAATGGTGGCATAAATCATTGCTGTACAGATAAACAAAGAGCGGGATCATGCACCGGCGATTTCTCTGTCTTAAGATCCGCCGATGTGCTGTGCGGAGATAGATCAAACGCAGTATTGGGATGATAACGCAGTTAAGCCGACAACAGATTATACCTTTGATTAAACAGTCAGCGGGTAGCCTTACAACAGGCTAAATCTGCATGTTCTTCCAGAGCAAGCAACCGGTTTCTATGTGCTACAAAAACCTGATAAAGCGAAAAATTCAGCGCTATTCATCATAATTTTATCAAGCGTGTGGGATGGGTGGATTTAATTTCACCCTTCTTGGTTTTTTTACATACAATTGATAGATTGATGGTTGTAGACAGCCTGATAAAAAAACTTGATTTGTGGCTTGGACTTGCTATTCTTTTTTAGAGGTTGAAACTAATACATCTAATCAGTTAATTTTACAGGTAATTTATCCATAAATTGAGCTCGATTAGCCTAATATATCCAATAGATACCTAAATTTTTATACAACCAGTGCCATTTTGGGGCAGTTATATTTAAAGATAAAAAGGCTTTTTAAGGTCAAAGTTGTCAAAATTCATATAGCGTTAATAATAAAGACTGATACCATTTTTGGGTAACCAAATAACCATTAAATAATACGATAAACTAATGGGAAAACTTTTAAAAATAGTCAGTGGGTTGGTTTTATTGATTGTCGTAGCAGCCATCGTTGCGCCTATGGTGATTGACCCGAATGATTATCGAGAACAGATTCAAACCGTTGTTAAAGAAAAGACGGGGCGTGACTTAGCAATTAACGGTGATTTAAGTTTGTCAGTTTTCCCATGGATTGGTATTGGTATTAATGACGTTAGTTTGAGTAACGCTGTCGGTTTTAAGGCAGAGCCCTTTGCGAAAATTCAAGAAGCAAATGTGAAAGTTAAGCTGTTGCCTTTGTTGTCCCAACAAGTTGAAGTAAGCACCGTTGTTTTAAAAGGGATGAGCCTGAGTCTCGAAAAAAACAAAGCGGGGAAAACCAATTGGGATGATATGGTGCAATCATCAACTGAGCCAGACGCTACAAAAGATAAACCCACAGAAGAGTCATCGAACCTAGCAATGGGCACTATTGCAATAGGGGGCTTGCAAATAGTCGATGCCAAGATTACATGGGACGATGCCAGTAAAGGCGAGCGTTATAGCCTTGCAGATTTAGATTTAACAACCGATGCCCTTTCGTTGGGGAGCCCAATGGGCGTTGAATTAGCATTAACGGTGGATAGCAGTAAACCCAAAGCCACCGTACGTTTGAAACTTAATGGCGATTTGGTTATTAATTCCACATTAGATAAGTTCGATTTCCAAGGCATAACGCTAGTGATTGACGCGGCGGGTGACCCTGTGCCAGGAGGTGCGATGACAATTGATATTGCTAGCCATTTGATTGCCGATTTGGCATCTGGGGGAAGCTTGACGTTGAACCCGCTCACCATCAAATTTGATGATTCAACTTTATCGGGCAATGCGGCTGTTAATAACTTTGCAAAGCCTACCATTCAGTTTGATTTGGCCGTAGATGCAATAAACCTAGATCGTTACCTACCAAAACCAGCAGACACCGAGAGTGGCGCTCAAACGACTTCTGTAGCACCATCTCCTGTAGCGGTAGCTTTAATTCCGGTGCAAACAATTCGTGATCTAAATATAGAGGGTGTATTTAAAGTGCAGTCATTAATTGTAAATGGTTTAACTGCCGAAGAGGTTAGCGTAAAACTAGTGGCAAAAAACGGCGTACTTAAATCGGAACAGGGCATAAAGAAATTTTATAACGGTAGTTATGTCGGTGAAACCGTTGTTGATGCACGCCAGAACACGCCAAGAATTATCGTAACAGAGCAGGTAACAAACATTAACATTGAGCCCTTATTGATTGACTTGCTAGGTGAATCTCCAATAGCGGGTATTGCCAATATAACAGCGGCTTTAACAACTCGCGGCAATACGGTGCCCGCGTTTAAATCGGCGTTAAATGGCACGGCTAAATTTAGTTTTAATGATGGCGCCGTAACAGGTGTGGATGTTGGTGCACTAATGAAGCAAGCACAAGCAATACTCCATGGTGACTTTGTAGCTGCGTTTGTAAAAGATGCTGGAAAAACGCCATTTTCAGAGGCTTCTGGTACGGTTCAAATTAACGACGGTCTCGTAAATAATCAGGATCTTATAGTAACGACACCCTTGGTTAATGTGGCTGGAGTGGGCACCGCTAATCTGGTTAATGAGCAGATTGATTACCAGTTAACCTTGCAAAGACCCCAAGCCAGCGATGCGGAAGAGCTGGGTTCAAAGGACATAAAAAACATCTTGATTCCAGTGAATATAAGCGGAACATTTGCTAATCCAAGCGTTAGCCTTGATGTCAAAGCCATGGTCATGAACACGCAGAGAGCAAGAATAGACGAACAGAAAGAAGCGCTAAAGAAAAAAATAAACGAGAAATTAAAAGGTGTGGCAGGTGAGCTATTAAAAGGCCTGTTTTAGCCGACCCATTTTCTAAGACACATAGCTAGCCTGAACATTTTCAGGCCCTTGTTTTAAGTGGGTTTGATTCGCACAGTAAAAACAACTTACCGTGGCAACAAAAACTTCATCTTTGGCTCACTTAAGATCAACGCGACAAAAGATTGAATATACGAGTCACTTGACGTTGCTTATATATTCACATGCGAGCTATTAACAGCAAGTTAAGGCCTATAAGTCTATGGAAGATGTGAGCTGCCGCCTGACTTACCTTAAATCCTCTAAGAGTATTTTTTCAATTTTTTCTTGCTCTAAAGGTGGACTAAATAAATAGCCCTGGTACAGCTGACACCCCTGTTTTTTTAGAAATTCCAACTGCTCTATGCTCTCCACACCCTCAGCAACTACGGTTAGCCCTAAGTGGTATGCCATCACCATGGTTGTTTTAACTATCGCAGTATCGTAACCATCTGAGGGCAATCCGTCGGTAAATGATTTATCTATCTTGAGCGTATGAATAGGAAAGAACTTTAAATAGGCGAGTGAAGAATAGCCTGTACCAAAATCATCTAATGCTATCAGCACCCCCAGCTTATTAATGGCCTGCATTTTCTTGATGGTCTTATCAACATCGGCCACCGCCACTCCCTCTGTTAGTTCAAGTTCCAACTGATGCGCTGGAATATTATATTTTTCAAGGCTGGTAATAACAGTATCGACAAAATCATCTAATTTAAATTGATGGGCACTGACGTTAACTGACAACACAACATCGGTAATGCCTTTATCAATCCAGCGTCTCAATTGGCAGCAGCCTTGATCTATGACCCAGGCACCTACTTTCGTAATTAAGCCATTTCTTTCAAGGTAAGGGATAAAGTTATCCGGATAAATAATACCTTTTAATGGATGAATCCAACGAATTAACGCTTCTAGTTTAACGACTTTGTTACTGATCACTTCATTTTGAGGTTGGTAATATAACCTAAATTGATTTAACTCTACCGCCGCTTCCAACTCCTGTTCAAAAAGGCGTAGCTGACTCTCCTGCTGTTCAAATTCGGCATCATAGAACTGACTAGTATTGCGCCCATTACGCTTAGCATGATACAGAGCAAGGTCCGCAAGCT
>DTSI01000074.1:1233-8523 GCA_012965425.1 Methylococcaceae bacterium | reverse complement strand
GATGCCTCATCTGAATCCATTTTTTCACCATCAAGTAAAACAGCACCAATACTGACACTACAACTTAAGGTACCATTCCCTAATATTAGGGGCTCGCTAATTACTGTTAGCAGGTGCTGTGCAATAGCATCAAATTGACTTCGAGATTCCTCTAAAGAATAGCTATTTAACGATAGACAGATAACGAACTCATCGCCCCCAATTCGAGAGATAATGCAATCTTTCCTGATAAAAATAGCTTGCAGCCTTTCACTGACGATACACAACAATTTGTCACCGATGATATGACCATGCAGATCATTCACTTGTTTAAAGAAATCAATATCGAGGTAGAGTAGCGCCGTATAAGAGAGGTTTAGATATTGGATCTGGAGTTTTTTTTTAGATAATCATGTAATAACCTGCGGTTGGCAAGCCCGGTAAGCGAGTCGTGGTACGCCATGTGAATGACTTTATTTTCAGTCTTTAAACGTTCTGTAATATCAGTTAAAGTACCTGCTATACCGTTATAACTCTCGGCCTCATCCTTCATAGCCCGACAGGCAAGTTCGAAGACTCGCTCCACGCCATCAGCACGTTGGTAAGTTATCCTATCGGATACCTCTCTAGTTTTACCACTGATCAAGCTTCTAAAATGATACAGGCAACGCTCCGTATCTTGTACGGCCACATGCTCAATAAATTCTCTATTTAAAACCTGACCAGCTTCAAACCACGTCATGATACTCCCTGCACGATTCACAAAGCTCCAACGAAATTCAGTATCTAACTGAAAGACAGTATCTCTTAAATTCTCAACTAAATTCGAGTAGCGCTTCTCTGAGCTCTGAAGGTGTTCTATGAGTTTATTTTGTGATTCTGCAAGTGCCTCATGTATGCTTTTTTTATTACTCGGAAACTCCATTTAAGGTGCCAATTCAACCTTCATTTGTTCTGAATCTAACACTAGGCTGTAAAGTGGCATGATTTCATCCAGATAATATTTGTGCTCAAACAAGGTCCGACCGATGGTGCAATCAGATAGCATGATAACTTTATAGCCTAAATCTAATGCCTCCCTGCCTGCACTATCAATACATAAAGAGGTAAAAGCACCCGCTATCATTAAGTGGGTGACGCCCCTGGCCTTCAAAGCCTTATCTAGCTCAGTGTTAGAAAAACAACTCATGCCGCGCTTGCCGGGTAATGATCCAATTTCGCCTGCAAACTCTTTCACCATAGGCACACTTTGCGAGCCGTACTCGTCTCTAATAAACGCTTTATTATCTTTGATAACTTTTAAAATCCCAATCGACTCATCAAGCTCACTATAATCTGCAGTGAAATTAATCGGTGTCTCTACCACCATGCCACCTGCATCTATGACCGTTCGAATCAAAGATTGAGTGTTCTTTAATAAAGGATCAATGGCGTTTGCATCCTCAAATGCACCATTAAAAATTCCATCTTTTGAGAAATAATCATTTTGAAAACCTATCAATAATAATGCGACGTTTTTTCCATTCATTAGCCTTACCCCTAGTTATTAATAATTCAGATTTCAGTATAGTTAATCACCACTTAATACTAGAGGAGGAGAATGATCAGTTCTATCTGGAATCGCTGAGAAAGGCGCTGAATCGCAATCAGGTGCGGTGGACAGTAATACCTATTTGTTGAAGACCTACCGCGATATTGAGATGAACCCTGAGGCTACCGCCATGGTTGATCGTCCGGAGGCGTATCAGTGGTCAAGCTATGATGGCAATGCCTGGGGTGACTCGATCGCTTGGCTCACACCACATAAGGAAGACTGATTAATACGGGTATTGTATCAATAATAATCCCTCCGACCCTTTCTTCAGAGGATTACCTAGCGGTGATTGATGCGAGTGCAAAATGCAAAGTTTGTTAACCCCCGTTTAACAGTCTTTTTTTTGCCGAAAGTGAAATGTATTTAGGGCTACAAGTATGGCTTAATCAATTGTATTTAAAGTTGTTTTTATTTTCTTAGTTTTTCCTACAGTGTAAAAAAAGTCCCATCTAGTCCTTTAGTACAGTAGTCAAATACCTCCCCATCTCTAGACTCTTCCTATGACAGTGCTATTTGATAAAGCTGAACAGGAAACTAATGATGAAAAACACACATAAACGAGATTGGACTTCCTATTGTTTTTTAGGCCTGCACAAATAGGGCATGACGCAATGAAAATCAGGGTTAATCACTTGATCAAAAGGATCTACAATGACAACACTCATTAAAAAAACACCTACTTTTAAAAAAACTGTTGGTATAGCAGGGTATCTGTTAATTGGCATTATCTCACTCTTTCTTTTGACATACATGAAGACGACATATGCAATCAATGCCAGTCCTCACCCAATTAATGCCACGCAGCCAGATGGCACACAAATCGTACTAAGGGTCAAAGGTGATGAGCGTTTTCATTGGCAGGAAGATGCCAATGGCTATACCGTGCTTAGGGATCAGGGGCGATATGTCTATGCTACAAGGGGATCTAGTGGGCATTTAGTACCCTCAGACCTTGAGGTCGGCAAAGCGAGTCCTAAAGCCCATGGGTTACAAAAAAGAATCCTTCCATCCAAGGCGATTATCAATCAACAGCGAGCTTCTGGGCCGGCTGGCTCCTCTAGCGAAGGTAGTAGTGGCCCTGAACAAGTGCCGCCTTCAGGAGACATTAAAAACCTAGTGGTTATGGTTCGTTTTTCAGATCATGCCAATCGCCCACTACCAAGTACCGCTGATATGGATGTACTGTTTAATGCAGATACACCGGATCTCAAACTTGCACCCACAGGCAGTGTAAAGGCCGTCTATCTGGAAAATTCATATAACCAGATGACGCTCAACTCTACGATTTCCGGTTGGATTACTGTATCGAACACAGAGGCCTATTACGCCGATGGCGCCTCTGGTACTTCCAAATTATGGGAGGCTTTGAGGGAAGCATTAACTATTCTTGATCCCTCCGTTGATTTTAACGAATTCGATAGCGACAATGATGGATTCATTGATGCAATAACCTTTATCCATTCGGGCTACGGCGCCGAGTGGGATGCTAATCCAGACCATATCTGGTCACATAGATGGGCTATTCAGCCCGCCTGGACTTCGGCTGAAAATGTTCGGGTGTTTGACTACCATATCAGCCCTGGACTTTGGGGACTATCCGGCTCGGATATTGGCCGAATTGGTGTTATTGCCCATGAAACAGGGCACTTTTTTGGTCTGCCTGATCTCTATGACACCAATGACGGTGGTGCCGGTATTGGCTCTTATGGCATGATGGCAAATTCGTGGGGTTTTGATGGTTCACAGCACTACCCGCCCCATTTTTCGCCTTGGAGCAAAATTAATCTTGGTTGGGTAATACCCACTCTACTTAATGCCGCTGGTACATATGACTTGCAACACGCTGAAGAAATTGGAGCAGTTTATCGGGTAGATAATGGCTATCCAAACGATGAATATCTTTTAATTGAAAACCGTCAGCCTGTTGGTTTTGACGCAAGGATGCCTCAAGGTGGTTTAGCCATCTGGCATATTGACGATACAGCAGACTACAACACCCAGGGTTATCCTGGGCAGCCAAACTGGCCAAACAACGGATACCATTATCGTGTAGCCTTGTTGCAGGCAGACGGCAACTACAATCTGGAGAAGGGCCATAACAGGGGTGATTCTGATGATGTCTGGCATGCGGGCGGTGTTCATGAGATCAACGAAACCACAGTGCCCGATACAGATGCATATCAGGACGGTATAGTGACTTCAACCGGAAACCGTATCTCCAACATTTCTGTTGCTGGTCTTTCCATGAGCTTTGTTTTTGATGATGGTGTCGTTCATGTTGACACCCCATCGGCACCGGAACTAACTGGTGCTGTTTACGACGGGGTCAGTAATGTCGATTTAGTATGGCTGGATCAATCTGACAACGAAGATAGTTTCATAATTTTCCGTGATGATATTGAAATTGATAGTATCGCCGCTAACAACACGACTTATCAAGATGTCAATGTACCAGCAGGATCTTATGACTATATTGTGCAGGCATTTAATAGCGGAGGATCAGCTGATTCAGATCCCCTTTCTGTCGAGGTTGTATTGCCCCCTATTGCCTATGCATCCGGTGAAAGCACAACTTTTGGCACAGTTGCTGGTGATTACCGCGATACCCATGACAACTTAAATTCGGAAATACTGTTCGAGGTTGAATCCGGTGGTAAACCCTCTAAACGTACCAGCAGACTGGAGCACATCTGGCAGTTTGACAACGTCGGCCCTGGTCTAGTCACTAGCCTAACTGTTTTTGCAACTGGAACTAACAATAGCGAGGCTGACAATTTTACATTCAGCTATTCGGTTGATAGTGGCTCAAACTACACCCAGGCATTTACGCTAACAGCAGATGGTGTTGGACACTCAATGACTGCTGAATTGTCAAATGTCAGCAACACCGTGTTGGTAAAAGTTGAAGATACCAACCGTGACAGGGGAAATCGCAGTCTTGACAGTGTAAGCATTCAAAAGATGTTCATTAACTGGACGGATGAAGTGGTTTTCACAGCGCCCAGTAATTTGATAGCGACTGCCGTATCAGACACTCAGATTGATTTGAGCTGGACTGATGGTACCGGTGAAAGTACTTATACAGTGAGAAATGTCTCAGAGCCAATAACAGATGTAAAAACTGACATCCCTCCTAACACAACAACGACTTCAATATCGGAACTTGCAGCAAGCACTACCTACTCCTATGAAGTCTGTGGTGTTTCTGTGCTTAGCATTTTGGAGTGCAGTAATGAGGCTGCGGCAAGTACTTTTTCTGAGCCCGCGGAAGCAGATATAACACTCACCGTCTCCACTTACAAAGTAAAAGGAGTGAACCATGCCGACCTTTCCGTCACGGGGGTCACTTCCTATAACGTATTCGTATACGACGAACAAATTGCTTTAAATGTAATCGGGGTATACACCGACAACACTGGGCAAAAAGGAGGCATGAGCCGTTCATACAAGGCCTGTGATTCTAATGATGATAACGTATGTTCCGACGTCGTTACCGTAACCTGGTAAGTCTTATAGCCCCTGAGCACCGTTAAAGTCAGATGCTCAGGGGCCTTACTTTATGCACTTTGGCCTATAAGTAAAGGCAATAGGTTTCTATATGCTGAAAAAACTAATAAAGTGAAAAACCCCTTAGATGAAGAAAAATATCTGATCTATGGAACTGCCGTCGGAACACCTAAATATGAGCTTGAAAATTTTGAACACAGTAAACCAATA
Organism: Methylococcaceae bacterium; assembly: GCA_012965425.1. GTDB lineage: Bacteria > Pseudomonadota > Gammaproteobacteria > Methylococcales > Methylomonadaceae > OPU3-GD-OMZ. The sequence continues at coordinate 3,233 of DTSI01000074.1, read as the reverse complement.
CAAGAGGCGTTAACAAAGATAATTGATAAAAAAAATGAAACAATTAAAAATCCAAGGTCGCCTGTATTACAGGGAGCAACCGTTGGTCTTACTAGAGATAAAATAAAAGAAATCGGTCAGATACTGGATGCTGATATCTTATTTAGAGGGAGAATAATTGAATATGGTTATAAGGATGTTGAAACAAACAGTCTTTCAAACCGTGGTATATTCCCTTTAATAGGACAATTTTTAGGCAATATACTCTTCGGTCCCTCAAAAGACTATGACAAAGACGACAATAAAAATGAAAAGAGGTCCGTTGTAGTACAAATAAGAATCTATGCCCAAGACGTCTCAACCGGGGATATGCTCTGGACTAATCGAACTGAAATCGAATACACACCAAAAAGTAAATACGCCTACGAGAATAAACACCCAAAAGTCATGTTTGATCACGCAGTTAAAAAAGGAATAGAGGATCTAATGGGAAGCTTTTTCAGTAACACAACACCTCCGACAGCAACTTTGTAATTTTAACTACAACCAGACTTTAATAGCATTATCCCAGCGGCGTCTACAACAAAACATTTTATGAATTGGCAGTCACACCGGCCTGGGGAGTGAAAAAATATTTCCAACCAAATCAAACGATTCTTATCGCCCCTGATAATATCCTCACGTCGATCACCGCTTGAGGTAACGCGATAAATAACCCCTGTCTATTTAAGGTTTTTGGTCTGGATATTTAGAAGGGATAGCCTTGTCACTAGAGTGAGTGTAAGGCAAGACCTGACCCCTTTTTTTGCCACTGTTGACTTTATGCCATATTGACACCATAATGCAACCATTCATCATTTAAACATAATCAACTATGCCAGCACTAACCATAAAAAATGTTCCTGACGATCTATATAAAGAACTAAAACATGTTGCTGAACAACATCATAGAAGTATTAATAGCGAAGTTATTGTGTGCCTTAAAAACGCCTTATTTCCGAGGCGAATAACACCAACAGACCGACTAAGTAACATTCAATCTCTCCGTGCTCAAATAACCCCCCATATCATCACAGCCGAGAACATTGACAATGCTATTGATGAAGATAGAGCATGATTGTTGCTGATATAAATATCATTTCCTACCTGCTACTCCCCACAACATATTCTGACTCTGCTGATAGGCTTTATAAAAAAGACCCTGATTGGGCCGCCCCAACACTGTGGAAAAGTGAATTTCGTAATGTATTAGCGCTTTATCTTAGAAAGGATATTATTACCCTTGAAAAAGCACTACAGCTCCAAGAAACAGCGGAGTCACTGATGATACAAAATGAATTTGATATTGCTTCTTCACCGATACTTACCTTAGTTGATAACAGCAATTGCTCTTCTTATGACTGTGAATTTGTTGCCCTAGCAAATCACCTAAATACTCAGCTAGTCACTCAAGATAAAAAAATATTAAGAGACTTTCCTTCAACAGCTATCTCTATTTCAAACTTTCTTAAATGACAATACCAAAAAGCCCGCAAAGGGGTCAGGTCTTGCAGTCATGCATCTTCAGCTTTCCTAATCACCCGACTCACAGTTGAATAATGCAACTTGAACCTGTCAGCAATTGCCTTCATCGAATAATCACCACTTGCATACGCATTAACAATAGCATCATTACGCAAAGAAAAATGTTCTTCATACCAACTCAATGATTTAGCCTGCTTTCTGCGTTGCATTCTTGGAACCTCTCTAAGATCAAGGGATGCATCAACTGTATCTATCTGCGTTATTGCCTTATCAACAAATTGTTCATCACCTAAAAATATCTGTTTTTTTAACCCATTCCAAATCGGTGGCAAACCAATACCGTCACGAACAAAGTTCTGATAATTAACAACAGCAGACTGCCTGGAACTCCCAAAATGATTCAATACCCAATACATCTCCAACCAATCCGTAGCCGGTACATCACCCACCATAGCTGAATAGCTACTCCACTTCCAATCCAACATATCCGACACCAT
>DTSI01000074.1:0-1186 GCA_012965425.1 Methylococcaceae bacterium | reverse complement strand
AACTCAAGCAAATAACACTCTTTCTGAACAAGAACTGCCTTATAACGCCCCTGAAAAACATGCCCAACACGACCATGCCGCCGATTCGACTTCTGCGTAAACACACCATTAAGCTGGCGCATTCCCTGTGACAAATTCCCATCAATCGTCTCAACAACAATATGGTAATGGTTGTGCATCAGACACCATGCATGACATCTCCAATTAAACCGTGAGCAAACATCAGAAAACACAGCCAACCAAATCAAACGATCTTCGTCATCTAAGTAAATGTCCTCACGCCGATCACCGCGAGAAGTAACGTGATAAAGTGCACCTGCATATTCAATTCTTATTGGTCTAGCCATAAGCTCACTTTAATAAACAGAATATGTTAACGCAAGACCTGACCCCTTTGTTTTTTGTTTGGAACTTAGTTCTCAATAAACAAATGTTTCTTACGTAAAATAGGGAAACCTCAGAATTTAACATAGTGTCTGACACCTTTTTCTTTTTAATACCAGAAAAGTAAATATAACATTTGCTTCCAGGCGCGGCGTTTTTTAAGATAATCTCAACGAAATAACCGAAGTAAAGATGTTGGCTACTTTTGAATTCATCCAACATGGACAAAAAGCCTTGGCATGAAGCGTAAAATAAGGAAAGATACTCCACAATATAGTATTGCAAGACCTGACCCTGTTTATGTTTTTAATCAACCCCTGCTTATAGGAAACGATGAAAAACATTCAAAAATAGAAAAAAGATATTATGCTCTTGAACAAACAGATGATGGAAGGAGGTTATTTCTTGTTTGTACTATCAGAAACAAACTAATCCGAGTTATTTCTGCAAGAGATATGAGTATAAAAGAAAGAGGGACATATCAAAAATGAAGAATAAAATACCAAGTTTTGCCACAGAAGATGAAGAAAGAAAATTCTGGTCTAAATCCGAATCAACAGAGTATATAGATTGGTCACAATCTAAAAATATGGTGTTACCAAATCTCAAACCATCAACAAAAAAAATCTCCATTAGATTGCCTGAGATCATGATTGATGAGTTAAAGGTTTTGGCAAATAAACGTGATATTCCATATCAATCATTATTAAAAATATACTTATCTGAAAAAATCCATCAGGAACTTAATTCTCAATAAACAAATGTTTCTTACGTAAAATAGGGGAACCTCAGAATTTAATAT
>DTSI01000073.1 GCA_012965425.1 Methylococcaceae bacterium | reverse complement strand
CACCGGGCTATTAGCCATGTTACCCCATCAAGCGTTCGCGAAAAAAGCCGCATCCGTCCCCAAAGAAAACTTAACCACAACACCCGACGCTAAGGGCTATCATGAAACAGAGCATATAAAAACCTATTACCAGAAAGCAAGATTTTAGTACTTTTTTAAACTATTTTTGCTGACGTTATGAAACTTATAAAACGTTCTTCCAAATCATCAACATCAGCCAGTCCACTCCTAGACCGGCGTACTTTCTTACAGCACTCAGGTCTAACCGTTGGCGGCGCAGCCATTGCCAGCGCATTTCCTCTAACACTGATGGAAACAGCTCAGGCCACAACGAAAGCTGTTGCCAATAAAAGTAGCGAGATAAAAAAAATACGGAGCGTTTGCACCCATTGTTCGGTGGGTTGTGGTGTTATAGCTGAAGTACAAAATGGTATTTGGGTCGGTCAGGAACCCGCTTTTGATCACCCCATTAACTTAGGGGCACACTGCGCCAAAGGCGCCTCAGTCAGAGAACACGGCCACGGCGACCGCCGGCTAAAATACCCGATGAAGATGGTCAACGGTGAGTGGCGCAAAGTCTCATGGGAAACCGCTATTGAAGAAATTGGCGATCAAATTCTATCTATTCGAGAACAATCAGGCCCTGATTCCACTTACTGGCTAGGTTCTTCCAAACATAACAACGAACAAGCCTATCTTTTTAGAAAGTTTGCGGCCTTTTGGGGTTCCAACAACACTGACCATCAAGCTCGAATCTGTCATTCAACCACGGTTGCCGGCGTTGCTAATACCTGGGGTTATGGTGCCATGACCAATTCATTTAATGATATTCATAACGCAAAAGCCATCTTAATTATTGGCGCCAACCCTGCCGAGGCACACCCCATCTCCATGCAGCATATTTTCAGGGCTAAAGAACGCGGCGCCCCTATCATTGTTATTGATCCACGATTTACCCGTACGGCCGCACACGCCAACCAACATATTAAATTACGCCCGGGTACCGATGTTCCACTTATTTGGGGCATCCTCTGGCATATCTTTGAGAACAAATGGGAAGATCATTCATTTATTGAGCAACGCGTTTATGGGATGGACGAAGTTCGAAAAGAAGTCGCCCAATGGAATCCCCAACAAACACAAGAAGTCACCGGTGCCCGTGAAGAAGAACTCTATCTAGCGGCTAAAACTATGGCTCACAATAAACCGGGCACCTTTATCTGGTGTATGGGTGGAACGCAACACACTAACGGAAATAATAACACCCGCGCCTACTGTATTTTTCAACTGGCTCTTGGCAACATGGGCGTTGCAGGTGGCGGCACCAACATTTTTCGTGGCCATGATAATGTCCAAGGCGCCACTGATTTAGGTCCTAACGCACATACCTTACCCGGCTATTATGGTCTTAGCGAAGGCGCCTGGCGGCATTGGGCTAAAGTCTGGGATATCGATTACGACTGGTTATCTAACCGCTTTGACCCGACCTCTTATGATGATGGAACAGGGATTAAAAAACGCACGATGAACACCAGCGGCATTCCTGTTTCCAGATGGATAGACGGTGTTCTTGAAGATAAATCGTTAATCGCTCAAAACGATAATGTCCGGGCAATGGTTTTTTGGGGGCATGCACCCAACAGCCAAACCCGTAATCCTGAAATGAAAGATGCGATGGAGAAACTGGATTTATTAGTCGTTATCGACCCATACCCCACCGTCGCGGCTGTTCTTCATAATCGGTCAGAGAACACCTATCTACTGCCCGCCTGTACCCAATTTGAAACCTATGGTTCGGTTACCTCCTCCAATCGCTCTATCCAATGGCGTGACCAGGTCATTGACCCTCTCTTTGAATCTAAACCTGATCATGAAATTTTATATCGGTTTGCCAAGAAATTTAATTTTTCTGAGCAAATGTTTAAACACATAACCGTTACCGACAATCAACCACTCATTGAAGATGTCACGCGCGAATTCAACAAAGGCACGTGGACCATCGGTTACACCGGGCAAACTCCTGAACGATTAAAATTACACCAAAAAAACTGGCACACCTTCAACACAACCTCCCTACTTGCCCAAGGCGGGGACTGCGACAACGAATATTTCGGATTACCTTGGCCCTGCTGGGGAACTGCCGAAATGAAACACCCCGGCACACCAATCTTATACGACACCAGCAAATCGATCGCCGAAGGGGGACTAACGTTCAGGGCCCGATTCGGCATCGAACGTGACGGTGTTAGCTTACTGGCAAATCAATCCTTTTCTAAGGACTCAGCACTCAAAAATGGCTACCCTGAATTTAGCGACCATCTTCTCAAGGAACTGGGCTGGTGGCATGAATTGAGTAACTCAGAAAAACAAAGCGCAGAAGGTAAAAACTGGAAAACTGATCTTTCCGGAGGCATTCAACGGGTTGCCATCAAACACGGTTGCGCACCCTTTGGAAACGCTAAAGCCCGCTGTATTGTTTGGCAATTTCCAGACCCGGTGCCCATTCATCGGGAACCCCTCTATACCAACCGCCGTGATATGGTTGAGCGCTTCCCGACTTATGATGATAGAAAATCATTTTATCGTTTGCCGACACGCTATGCTTCCATTCAAAAAACTGATTTCAGCAAAGACTATCCACTCACCATGACAAGTGGTCGACTCGTAGAATACGAAGGTGGCGGCGATGAAACTCGATCAAACCCTTGGTTAGCTGAACTTCAACAGGAGATGTTTGCTGAAATCAACCCCGCTGACGCTAACAATGCTGGCATTAAACATCAAGAAGAAATTTGGGTTGAGGGTCCTGAAGGCGGCCGTATAAAAGTTCAGGCTTTTATTACCGTACGCGTACCCCGTGGTTTAATTTTTATGCCTTTTCATTTTGGTGGTCATTACCAAGGGGAGAATTTACACTCAAAATATCCCTCCGGTAGCGCCCCTTATATTTTAGGAGAGTCCTGTAATACCATCTTTACTTATGGTTATGACTCAGTCACCGCCATGCAGGAAACTAAAGTCTCCCTCTGCCGTATTAAAAAAGCCACCCAAACCCTATGAACATTACATTAAAGTCTATGCAACACCCGTCTCTTAACAAACAAAACCCACGCTGTACTTTCTTAGTTTCTCACAGGACGTTCTAACATGGCTCGAATGAAATTTCTTTGTGACGATGAGCGTTGTATTGAATGCAATGCCTGCGTTACCGCCTGTAAAAATGAGCACGAAGTACCTTGGGGTATTAACCGTCGCCGTGTTGTGACCCTAGACGACGGCCAACCGGGAGAAAAAAGCATTTCTGTTGCATGCATGCATTGCACTGATGCCCCATGTGCTGCCGTTTGTCCTGTCGATTGCTTTTACACCACCGAAGATGGCGTTGTACTACATGACAAAGACTTATGTATCGGTTGTGGTTATTGTTTTTATGCCTGTCCTTTTGGTGCCCCCCAATTCCCACAAGACGGTCAGTTTGGCGCGCGCGGAAAAATGGATAAGTGTACTTTCTGTGCAGGCGGACCTGAACCTGATCACAGTGATGCTGAATTTAATAATTATGGCCGCAATCGACTGGCAGAAGGAAAACTCCCCCTGTGCGCAGAAATGTGTTCAACCAAGGCTCTATTAGCCGGTGACAGTAACATCGTGGCCGACTTATTTCGGGAGCGTGTGGTCCGTCGTCAGTTTAATGGACTGCATGATGATACTGCCACCACGACCCGTGCCTGGGGTTGGGATACAGCCTATCAAGATGACTAAACCGCGACATAACACAAAATGGGTGATGGGCTTAATTACACTCGGACTTTTAGGTTGCACAGAGCAAGCACCTGTCATCTACCATGAGCCGCACGTATACAAAGGAAAAAAAGACCACCATGGTCCAAAGGCAAATACATTAGACAACCGTTTTAAACAAACCCAGACCGACCGCTAGCAAAGACTAATGACTAAAACACATAAACCGCTACTCCTATTTTTTCTCATGAGCCTGCTGTTTCTTGTCTGTACAAATGTGATTAGCGCTGAAATTTCCGATTCAGACTCCTGGCGTCAAATTCGGGAAGGTATCGCAGGTTATAGCGCCGTTAAAGGTCAAGAAACAGACGTGCTTATTCAAGGATCCGGTCAAAATTGGCGCCAACTTCGCAATGGCGTTATTGCCCGCTATCTCGGTATGTTTGTCTCACTCACATTACTGTTTTTTGGTTTATTTTATTTCTTTAGAGGCCCTATTAAACTCACTCAATCACGAACGGGAATAACCATTTTACGTTGGTCAACTTTCGAACGCGTTATACATTGGTATACCGCACTTGTTTTTATCTTATTGGCCCTGACCGGCTTAATCTTACTGTATGGCCGTAGCCTTCTGATACCCCTTATCGGCCATGAACTGTTTTCCACCCTCGCCACGTATTCGAAACTAACACATAATCTTTCAGGCCCTTTCTTTCTCATTGGATTACTTTTCATGTTTTTCATGTGGGTAAAAGACAACATTCCCAACCACGTTGATATTGCCTGGTTCAAGGCTTTTGGCGGTCTGATTGGTAACCAACATCCCTCTGCGGACCGGATGAATGCCGGTGAAAAAAGCTGGTTCTGGCTCTTAGCCGTTGCCGGCATTATCGTAAGTGGTACAGGCCTTGTTCTGGACTTTGCTAATTTTGGTCAAGACCGATTTATTATGCAGATCTGCCATCTTCTCCATACCCTGTCTGCCTGCCTGTTAATGATCGGGGCAATCGGTCATATTTACATTGGCACACTGGGTACTGAAGGTGCCTTTGAAGGCATGAAAAATGGCCGCGTTGACTCGACCTGGGCCAAACAACATCACGACCTTTGGTACAATAAAATAAAAGAAAAAGAACCCGACTGAATGCTACGGCCTGCTAACTATTTATACTGATAAACTCATCTTCTGATTCAGTGAGTTTCATTCTTTTTACTTCATCTTTTGTCGATTCATTATCATTTTTTGATCCCAACTTAATCATCAGTCGCACCTCATTTGTGGAATCTGCTAAGGCTAATGCGTTTTCATAACTAATTTTATTATCATCGTATAACTGAAATAATGCTTGATCAAACGTTTGCATCCCTTGCTCTTGAGAACGTTTAATTAACTCCTTAATCTCATCAATCGCACCCTTTGCAATAAGATCACTCATTAACGGTGTATTCAGCAACACCTCAACAGCCGGGCACATCCCTTTACCTTCTTTTCGCTTCACTAACTGCTGGGCGATAATGCCTTTTAAATTCAACGATAATTCTTTTAAAACTTGCCCATGCAATTCTTCCGGAAAAAAGCCCAAGACCCGATCCAATGCTTGATTGGCATTATTTGCATGTAACGTTGCCAGACATAAATGCCCTGTTTCAGCAAAAGCCAACGCATGCTGCATAGTTTCCCGCGTTCTTATCTCACCAATTAGAATCACATCCGGTGCTTGCCGCAGGGTATTTTTTAATGCGACTTCAAAAGATTGAGTATCAATCCCAACTTCACGCTGTGTCACTATACTTTTGATATGACCATGTACGAACTCAATTGGATCTTCAATGGTAATAATATGACCACTTGCATTTTGATTACGAAGTTTAATCATCGCTGCCAGTGTTGTTGATTTACCCGACCCTGTTCCTCCAACCACCAGAATAAGCCCTCTATTTTCCATAATTAATTGGGATAAATACGCCGGTAAACTTAAATCAGATAAATCGGGTATTTTCGACTCAATCCGTCTAATAACCATCCCTGCCTGACCTTTCTGCATGAATGCACTGACTCTAAAACGTGCTAAACCCGCTACAGAAAAAGCAAAATTACATTCACCCGTTCGTTCAAAATCGAGCCGTTGATTTTCATCCATCAAACTATTAGCCCAAGCCATTGTCATTTCTGGCTCGAAATTATCTGCTGATAAATCTACTAATTCATTTTCTACTTTAATTGATGGTGGGCGCCCCACTGTAACAAAAAAATCAGACGCTTTTTTTGCCACCATTATTTCGAGGAAATTTTTAAAATCCTGACTCATATTACCCCTCCTCTTAACTAAACAAGTTCTTATTGACCGCCTTTGTTAACGCAACGTTGATTGTTACTTTACCGCTAGCCACTAACTCTTTTAGATTTTGATCTAAAGTCCACATACCCTCCTTTTTACCAGTTTGTATAGTCGAGTACATTTGCGCCACTTTTGCCTCTCTAATCAGATTCTTAATCGCAGCGGTCCCTATCATGACTTCATGGGCTGCCATACGACCACCGCCAATTTTCTTTAACAATGTCTGCGATATAACAGCCTGGAGAGATTCTGACAACATTGCTCTAACCATATCTTTTTCTGCAGCAGGAAATACATCAATAATCCGGTCAATTGTTTTAGCGGCCGAGGTGGTATGTAACGTTGCAAACACAAGGTGTCCGGTTTCTGCTGCCGTCATTGCCAGTCGAATCGTCTCCAAATCCCTTAACTCACCGACTAAAATTACATCGGGGTCTTCACGCAAGGCTGACCTTAGGGCCTCTTGAAAACCTAAGGTATTACGGTGGACTTCTCGTTGATTAATGAGTGATTTTTGACTCACATGCACAAACTCAATCGGGTCTTCAATCGATAAGATATGCATATAAGTATTAACATTAATTTGGTTCACCATCGCGGCCAAAGTCGTTGACTTTCCAGAACCGGTTGCCCCTGTCACTAACACCAAGCCTCGTGTTTTCTTAGTTAACTCTTCGAAAATAGGGGGTGCATTTAACATCTCCAGACTCAGTACTTCTGAAGGAATCGTTCTAAAAACAGCTGCTGCACCACGATTCTGATTAAACGCATTGACCCGAAAACGCGCAACACCCGGCAGTTCAAATGAAAAATCTGTTTCCATGAATTGTTCATAATCGCGCCGCTGCCGATCCGTCATAATGTCATAAATTAACCCATGAACCTCTTTATGATCCAAACTAGGTACATCTATTCGACGTATATCGCCATCTACTCTAATCATAGGCGGTAAGCCCGACGATAGATGCAGATCAGAGGCTTTTTGTTGCACTGAGAAAGTTAACAGTTCAGAAAGTTCCATGATTCACACCGCCTCATCAAAAGAAATACACCTTTCAAATCTAGTTGATGGTTTTATTTTTAACAGGACTGGTGTCTAATGAATGATTCATTCATTATTATTAACTTCATGAACGTCTATAGTGATCGTATTTCCCAGATACAACAAGCCATTGCGAGAGCAAATTTAACCAGCCCTCATCCAGAGACAGCAGTCTGTTTACTGGCAGTCAGTAAGACTAAACCTGCGAGTGATATTAGTCTTGCTTATCAATCCGGACTTCGTCATTTTGGAGAGAGTTACTTACAAGAGGCCTTAAGTAAACAGAAGAAACTCGCCCACTTTGCTATTACATGGCATTTTATTGGTCCTATTCAATCAAATAAAACCCGCGCTATCGCTAATAACTTTTCCTGGGTACACAGCGTTGATCGCTTAAAAATAGCCAAACGTTTAAATGAGCAGCGCTCACCGAACCTTCCCCCACTAAACATCTATTTACAAGTCAACATCAGTGGTGAAGCAAGCAAATCAGGGGTTACCCTTGAGCAGTTACCCGCCTTAGCCTCTGAGATTAAACAATTCAAAAACCTGTCACTTAGAGGCGTTATGGCTATTCCTGAAAAACAAACCGACTATGAAGCGCAATGCCGGCCTTATCGTGATATTTATCAAACGGTACAGAAGTTAGAGGACCCTACTTTAAATCACTTCTCCTTTGGAATGAGCGGAGATATTAAGGCAGCCGTCCATGAAGGCGCAACCATGATACGTGTCGGCACGGCATTATTTGGCCAGCGAAACTATTATTCAGAACAAAAAAAAACGGATTAGCTAACTCAGCCTAATCCGTTTTTAAACCAACATAATGCTTTGTTTAAAACATTACGTTGCCTCACGACTCGGTGTTAAAGAGTCGTCATCATCTTTTTTTGATGCCATCAATTGCTTATAAAAAGGCCATTTACTGACATGAAGTTGTGCTCTGATAGGTGTTTTAATAACCGATACACATAAAGCTATCGAAAATAAGCACCAAACTGCCGCATACTCATTAGGATCAGATGTTGTTGCCAACGAGATGATAGGACCTGCAAACAGATGAAACGTTACAAAACGCCAAGAACCATATAAAAATGGCAACAAGAAACCACCGACAATATAGCCAACCCCATGTAAACCACGGGTATTACCCAGTCCATAAGCCATAGGATCTGACCAAATATCGTTCAAAGGCATCATCCATGCGATATGCCAATCGCCTGATACTGAACAAAGCTCCGGTCCACAGAAAACTTCCAGTCCGTAATCACAAGTCCCTGAATTCGCAAACGGATACATTTTAACGACCATCATCAATGCCGTAACCGCACAAACCGCATAAACGTAAACGAATATTTTCTCTTTAACTTCTTTAGGAATAAAGTACATTGCAATCATATTAACGAAGAACGGCTGAAAGGCTATGTGAACATAGCCAAACAGCGTTAATATCTGATTATTGAGATTCCCGCATAAATCAATATAAACATACGTGAACGCCTGCAACAATTCCATTAATGCAAAATAAACTAACGGAACATATAATTCTTTTGATTCACCTTTTTTCGCAACATATACCGCTGTCCCGAGACCGATCGTCGCTAAGACAGCTGATGCTTCACCACTCCAACACATTTCTCATACCTCTTCTAAAATGCTATTCTTAAACTTGTTAATCAAGCCTAACAGCCTAATTAAGCAATAAAACCGATAATTATACCCTAAAAAAATAAATTTCCACCAACAACATGCTTACAAGAGATCCTAAATCAACGCATTCGCTCCAATACCCAGCTTTATTTTGAGCACCCACCCCTAACAATGAGTAACACTTTGTTACAACTTCATCCCGGCCCTCACCAAGAAGTTCCTTTGCAAGGTCTCTACTTACAACAAAAACTACATCGACTGGGAAATTCTGGCAAACCCTTTGTTTATGCTAACTTCCTTTCCAGCCTTGACGGGCGGATTGCACTAACCAATCCTCTCAGCGGACAATCAGTAACGCCTAAGACACTAACCACGCCCAGCGATTTCAGATTATTTTTGGAACTTCATGCTCAGGCTGATTGTTTAATTACCCATGGCGGATACATGCGTGCCTTATCAGAAAAACGTCTGGGTAATATCCTCAACCTCAATGCCCATAGTGAACACGCTGATTTAGTCTCTTGGCGCCAAAAAAATAAACTATCAAAGCAACCGGCTCTGGTTATTGCAAGCGCCAGTCTTGACTTCCCCATTCCTAAAGAACTTGAATCACAAAAAGAGTCTATTTTTATTGCAACCGGAAAAAATGCGCCGCCTGAACGCATCAACGCGTGGCAGAAAAAAGGCTTTCAAGTCTTAATAGCCGGAGCAAATAAACTGGTTGAAGGCAAACCGTTAACCGACCAACTCAGCCAACGGGGTTATAAAAGCATTTATTTAATTGCAGGCCCTATGATACTGCACACTATGTTAGAAGACCGACAACTGTCTCGCCTCTACCATACGCAGTCACAGCAACTACTAGGCGGCAGCGACTTCCATACTCTAGTGTCAGGAAAACCCTTTAATAACCTGTTAAATTTAAGATTATCAACACTCTATTATGAGCCCGCCAACAATCACACGACCGGGCAACTCTTTTTCCAGTACAACCTATAACATAGTTACATTCAGCCTCCGCACCGAACCGGCAATGCTAACTATTACGCTGCTCCACTCTTTTCAGAAGTTCTTCAGCAGACTCTTTACGTTCAGAATACCGATCCAGAAAATAATCCTGTTTATCACGCAACAGCAGTGTGAATTTGACCAACTCTTCCATAACATCAACCACACGGTCGTATAAAACTGAAGGTTTCATCCGGTTATCATCACCAAACTCAAGCCATGCTTTAGGTACAGATGACTGGTTAGGGATAGTCACCATACGCATCCAACGTCCCAAAACACGCATTTGATTCACCGCATTAAACGATTGTGAGCCACCACACACCTGCATAACCGCTAACGTTTTCCCTTGTGTTGGACGAACAGCACCAATCGCCAACGGCACCCAATCAATCTGAGATTTCATCACGCCAGTCATCGCACCATGGCGCTCCGGTGAGCACCACACCATGCCTTCACTCCATGCCACTAAGTCACGCAACTCCTGAACTTTAGGGTGATTAGCATCGGCATCATCTGGCAACGGCAACCCTGAAGGGTCAAAGGTTTTCGTTTCCGCCCCGAAGAATTGCAATAACCTTGCGGCTTCTTCTGTCAGTAACCGGCTAAACGAACGTTCTCGCAGTGAACCGTACAGCAATAATATTTTCGGTTTATTGGTATTTTCTGACGACGAAAAAAGTTTATCGTTATCAATCGAATTTAATAACGCGGGGTCAATATTGGGTAAATCTTTCATAATCAACTTTTTATAGAAAAAGAGACTAACAATAATTCGGTTTAACTCAATGCGCAAGTTTTCTAAAAGTGACTCTTTCAAAAGAATCCTAGTAATCGTGTTTTAACTAAAAAATGCGTATAATGCACGATTCGCAAAGGAGAGATGGCCGAGTGGCCGAAGGCGCACGCCTGGAAAGTGTGTATACGGCAACGTATCGAGGGTTCGAATCCCTCTCTCTCCGCCACCGC
>DTSI01000072.1 GCA_012965425.1 Methylococcaceae bacterium | reverse complement strand
TGTTCTGAATACAGCCGCTGAACATTTCTAATGTGTCCTAACCAATTATCAATCATACCGTGATCCCCTCCGTCTAAAACAGCCTTAACACCCCCACAGCCATAATGACCGCAAACAATGATGTGTTCTACTTCAAGAACCTCAACCGCGTACTGTATGACCGAGAGGCAGTTCATATCAGAATGCACCACAATATTTGCGATATTACGATGAACAAATACCTCACCCGGGGGCAAATCGAGAACCTGAGTAGCTGAAACTCGGCTATCCGAACAACCGATCCAAAGATACTCAGGTGTTTGCTGCTGCGCTAATTTTGAAAAAAAATCTGGCTTTATTTCCTTTATTCTTCTTGCCCATGCGGCATTCTTGTCCAAAAGTTTTTTTAGATTTTCCATGATTTAACCATACCTTCTACAATTGTCCCTAATAACAAAATATAAAATAAAATTAACCCCCTCACGCCTTATTCCATGACCACCTCAAACTCAATCACATGCAAGGGAACGCCGTCCTCATTGATTAACTCAACCACCCAAGAGCCCGTTGAATAAGCAGTCAGCAGTTTACTGGTATAAGTCCGCCACCGATTACCCAGAATAACCTTCTTTTTTTCAAAAACAACCTTCCCCTTACGTTTCCATCTATGTAAAACCGTCTGACCTTTCATCCCGTTTAAGTCAGTAAAATAGAACACCCCTACCGCGAAGTCCTTATTCACCTTAACCGGCCGCTCAACCTGTCCAAAAGGCTCTCGATTGGCCACCCCTTGCGCTAACCGCGCCCGGGTCACTCCACGCGGTAATTCTGCATTGACCGTCGGAGCACTTTTTTGTTTGACTGACACAGGGTCATTTTTCTGTTTAATTTGACCACCCACCCCTTGTTTTTGAACTATTCGGGGACTACTGACCGGTTCAATAGCTTGCCGGGTCACAATAGCTACTCCCCGTGGAACCTCTGCAGTCGTTTCTAAAGCAGTGTCAGAACCCGTAAACACTCCATAAAAAACAAACACCACCGCTAATAACAAACAAACCACTAAAGCTATACGGCCATAATTCCATTCCGTGACCATTCGATGCTGTGAAACTACATTGGTATTTGTGTTATTTTTAGCTAAATTAACCCTTATCACTACCGGTTTTTTATTTTCTGCCATGGCATCCTCAATTATGCGCAATTTTTAATAATACACTGCTTAAAAAAAACGTGTAAGCCGAACAAAATATGATAGGTTGTTAATGTATCATTTTAAAAATGAAAATGGGTGGCTATATTAACTTTCACTCCTAAAGGTTCTCATGGATAATTGGCTACAAAAATTTCAGTCTACGTCAGCGCTAAATGGAAGTAACGCGTCCTATATTGAAGCCCTTTACGAACAATACCTGACCGACCCGGAGTCGGTTTCCAAACGGTGGCAGCAAACCTTCAAAACGATCAAAGGAAATACCAACACCGAGAACAGACACAGTCTTATTTTAGAATATTTCAACACACTGAGTACATTACCGCCCAAAAAAAGAAGCGCCAATGCACAAATACAAAATACCCTAAACAACCAAAAACAAGCGGCCGTCGACAAACTAATCCATTACTACCGAAAACACGGCCATCGAATTGCTGCCACCAACCCACTTCATCCGACACCTGAACCCGACTCTGGTTTTAACATGACCGCCTATGGTCTTAGTCAATCCGACCTAGACTGTTACTTCTCCTCAGATCTCCTAGCCAATGAAAACCAACTCACTTTAAAAACCATTCTTGCCCATTTAAAGACAGTGTACTGCCAAAGCATAAGCGCCGAGTATTTGCATATTGTAGATTCTAAATCCTCTGACTGGGTCAAGACTCAGCTTGAACATGGCACCCCTCACATTGGTAACGAAAGAAAAATTGCGCTATTAAAAATATTGACCGCCGCTGAAGGTATTGAAAAATACTTACACCGAAAATATATCGGCCAAAAAAGATTTTCCCTCGAAGGCGGAGAAAGTTTAATCCCGTTACTTGATGAACTTATTCAACAAGCAGGCTGCCAAAAAGTAAACCAAATTGTTCTAGGAATGGCGCACCGTGGCCGCCTTAATGTACTCACCAACATTTTAGGGAAAAGCCCAGCGCTTTTATTTGAAGAATTTGAAAACCTTCCCAGTGAACTTGCCTCCAATAGTGCTGGTGATGTGAAATACCACCAAGGTTTTTCTTCCAATATTTCCACTCCTGACGGACCTATTCATCTGTCCTTAGCCTTTAACCCATCCCACTTGGAAATCATCAGCCCCGTAGTCATGGGTTCTACCCGTGCCCGACAAGATCGTTATGATAAGAACCAACCCTCTCATGTATTACCGGTTGTCATCCACGGGGACGCTGCCTTTGCCGGCCAAGGGATTGTTATGGAGACTCTGAACATGTCTGCTACGCGCGCATACACCACAGCAGGAACGATTCATATTGTTATCAACAATCAAATAGGCTTTACCACCAGTCACCCCTTGGATGCACGCTCAACACTTTATTGCACTGACATTGCCAAAATTATTCAGGCACCTATCTTTCATGTTAACGGTGACGACCCGATTGCAGTACTCAAGATTACCCAAATCGCCCTTGCTTTTCGCATGCATTTTCATAAGGATGTGGTTATTGATCTTATCTGTTACCGTCGCCACGGTCATAACGAGGCCGACGAACCTGCCGTCACCCAACCCTTAATGTATCAAACCATTCGCCAGCACCCCACAACACTCAAAATATTTACCGAACAATTAATACAAAACAATATCATCAGCCCTGAACAAGCCACCAAAATGGCTGAGGACTATGAATTATCACTTAAACACAATAAAGAAGTCTCAAGACCCCGATTAAGTGACAGTACCTATTCATACACGACCCAATGGGATAAATATTTCAACAACCCCTGGGATACTGACTGTGCAACCCACGTTTCATTACAAACCCTGAGTCACTGCCACCAACAGATATTAAAACTTCCCTCTGACTTTAAAATTCATCCCGTTGTCGCCAGAATTATGTCCCGGCAAAGTCAAATGATAGCAGGGACAACCCCTATAGACTGGGGCTTTGCCGAAAACATGGCTTACGCCACCCTAGTCTTCGCTCATGAAAATATTCGCCTTTCCGGCCAAGATGTCGGCCGAGGTACTTTTGCACACCGCCACGCTATATTGCAT
Source organism: Methylococcaceae bacterium (assembly GCA_012965425.1). Lineage (GTDB taxonomy): Bacteria > Pseudomonadota > Gammaproteobacteria > Methylococcales > Methylomonadaceae > OPU3-GD-OMZ. The sequence goes on along the minus strand of DTSI01000072.1, from coordinate 7,678 downwards.
GACCAAAACAATGGCCAATATCATATTCCACTACAACATATCGATAAGAACCAAGGCCGGTTTGAGATTTATGACTCGTTACTCTCAGAAGCTGGAGTATTAGCATTCGAGTACGGTTACAGCACAACGAGCCCGAACACACTGGTCATTTGGGAAGCTCAATTTGGTGATTTTGCAAATGGAGCACAAGTTGTTATTGATCAGTTCATCAGCTCTGGCGAAAGTAAATGGAACCGACTCAGTGGTCTTGTTATGCTTCTCCCGCACGGCTTTGAAGGCCAAGGTGCCGAACATTCATCCGCTCGACTCGAACGCTTTTTACAACTTTGCGCTGACAAAAATATCCAAGTCTGTGTCCCCACCACACCGGCACAAATATTCCATTTACTACGCCGTCAACAACTACGTCTGGTCAGAAAACCGCTAATCATTATGAGTCCCAAGAGCCTGCTCCGGCACAAACAGGCTACATCCACACTTAAAGAACTAACCGATGGCGCTTTCATGCCTCTTATTTCAGACGCCTGCCCAGATAACTGCAACAAAATTGAGAAACTTATCTTATGTTCCGGAAAAATATATTATGATTTGGCCCGTGCAAAACAAACAATCAAGTTACCTAATATACTATTGATTCGGATTGAACAACTTTACCCATTCCCGGCCAAGGCCCTGTCTGAGCAAATCGAAGAATATCCAAACTTAACAGAGCTTGTTTGGTGTCAAGAAGAACCCCGCAACCAAGGCTCATGGAATCAGGTTAAACACCGACTCAGAAAAATTGTATCCGGTCGATTCCCTGTTAATTATGTCGGCCGTCCACCTTCAGCTGCACCCGCAGCAGGGAATTATGCTAACCATAACAAACAACAAGCCACCGTTATCAACCAAGCATTAACTCGTGCTAAAACCATTCAATAACGCTTATGATTATTCAAATAAAAGTCCCGAATCTTCCTGAATCAATTGCTGATGCAACGCTGATCAGTTGGCAAAAAGAAATTGGTGCGCCTATTGTTAAAGGCGAAAACTTAATCGACTTAGAAACCGACAAAGTTGTTATGGAAGTGCCGGCACCTGAATCCGGCCACTTAATTCATATCTTCAAAGCAAACGGCACTACCGTTACGGGTGGTGAAATCCTTGCCACTTTCGAATCAATAGCACATACAGAAGTTAGCAATACGATAAAAACTAATAATAAACATGGCCACCCGGAGCGCTCTGATTTAAGCCCGGCAATCAGGCGCATTGTTCTTGAAAAACAACTAAATATCAAGCAAATAAAAGGGACGGGGAAACACGGACATCTCACCATGCAAGACATTCAAAATCACCTTAAAAAAGATGAGCACAGTAGTGAAACCAAGTCACCGATTACGACTCGTCCCAACAACGATGAAGTGAGTGCAAATAGCCATGAATCCCGCCCTCAGAAACGAGTCGCCATGAGCCGACTACGCGCTAAGATTGCCGAGCGTTTATTACAAACACAACAACACACTGCCACACTCACAACCTTTAATGAAATTAACATGGCGAGCGTCATTGCTATTCGCAACGAATATAAAAGCCACTTTCAGAGCCAATACGGCGTGAAACTAGGCTTCATGTCCTTTTTTATCAAAGCCGCCACAGAAGCCTTGAAGCAATTCCCCATTATCAATGCCAGCGTTGATAACAAAGATATTATTTACCATGGCTTTTACGATATCGGCGTCGCTGTTTCTTCACCCAGAGGATTAATCGTTCCCGTTTTACGCGACACGGATCAATTAAACTTCGCACAAATTGAAAAAGAAATCGCCGCCTTCTCACAACAAGCCAACGATGGTACTATTGCTTATGAAGACCTGATCGGCGGAACTTTTACCGTAACCAATGGTGGAACCTTCGGTTCATTGTTATCAACACCACTGCTTAACCCCCCACAAAGTGCTATTCTAGGTATGCATGCCATTAAAGAACAAGCGGTTGTAGAAAAAGGAAACATCGTTATCCGGCCGATGATGAACGTGGCGCTTTCCTATAATCATTGCCTGATTGACGGCCGTGATGCGGTGCTCTTTTTAAAGGCTATCATCGCTAATTTAGAAACCCCAGAAAAGCTACTGCTTAATCTCTAACGCGTTACTATTCCATACTTAAACCATCCACGCGTTTAAAGCCTTGTGGCAAAAACAACCCACGACGTGCACGGTTACCACTGTAATGCTCAATATCGACTGCTTTCAATCTTAAATGCCGTTTTCCTGAAAGTATTTTCATCGTCTGTCCAGACGCACTGGAAATCACTCCGACAAACAACAACGCATCGACTTTAGCAATCAAATCCTTAGTCGGAATCTGTATCAGTTTATTCCCTTTACCACGCGCTAATGACGGCAATTCGTCACCAGGAAAAATCAGTATCCGCCCTTGCTGAGTCACTGCAACCACCTGATCGCTTTCATGATAGATGCGTGCCGGTCTCAATATGCCGGCGCCTTCCGGCAACGTTAACACCACCTTCCCGGCTCTGTTTTTAGTGGCTAACTCTTTTAATTGCATCCGAAACCCGTAGCCCGCACTACTTGCTAACAAATACCAATCTTCTGGATTACCGGCTAAGACCGTAGCAAACAAAGAGCCGACCGGCGGATTAAACCGTCCAGTCAAAGGTTCTCCCTGACTGCGGGCAGACGGTAAATCATGCGCACTGGTCATATAACAACGCCCGAGTGAATCTAAAACATAAACGGGCTGGGTCGTTCGCCCTAAAGCCGTATGTAAACAACTATCGCCCGCACGATAATTTAAGGTCTGTGGATCAATTTCATGCCCTTTAGCCGCTCGAATCCAACCTTTTTGAGATAACACAATAGTCAAAGGATCATTAGCAATCAGTAATGACGTATCCAAGACCTGTGATGCTCCTCGCGTTATTACCGGAGAACGTCTATCGTCGCCAAATTCCTCAGCATCCGACTCAATTTCCTGTTTAATTAATTTCTTTAATAATCGGCTCGAGGCTAAGGTGTTTTCTAGACTTTCCCGCTCGGTTTGTAACTCTTCTTGCTCACCGTTAATTTTAATTTCTTCTAATTTGGCTAAATGACGCAATTTTAAATCTAAAATAGCATCTGCCTGAATTTCAGATAAATTAAACCGGGCCATCAGAACCAGTTTAGGCTCATCTTCATAACGAATAATCTTAATCACCTCATCAATATTAAGAAAGGCCATCAACAAACCATCGAGAACATGTAATCGAGCTAAAACCTTATCTAGACGTACTTGCAATCGTCGCCGTACTGTTGCCGTTCTAAAGGTGAGCCATTCTGTTAAAATTTCTTTAATATTTTTAACTTGGGGACGGCCATTAAGCCCGATCATATTCAAGTTAACCCGATAACTCTTTTCCAAATCAGTGGTTGCAAATAAATGCGACATCACCTCATCAACATCTACGCGTCTAGAACGAGGGATAATCAATAACCGCGTGGGCGTTTCATGATCAGATTCATCGCGGAGATCTTCAATCATCGGTAATTTCTTCGCTAACATCTGCGCCGCTATCTGCTCTAGTAGCTTTGCGCCTGATACCTGATGCGGCAAAGCCGTTACAATAATATGACCGTCTTCAAGCTCATATTTAGCTCGCATTCTTATCGAACCATTACCGTGCACATAAAGCTTTCGAATATCTTCTTGCGGGGTAATAATTTCTGCCTCGGTCGGATAATCAGGACCTTTAATATAATCAAAAAGCGCTTCTAATGGTGCCTCAGGATTATTTAACAAATAAATGCAAGCACTCGCCACTTCTCGCAGATTATGCGGTGGAATATCCGTAGTCATACCTACCGCAATCCCTGTGGTGCCATTTAATAAAATATTTGGGAGTCGATTAGGTAACAACAATGGTTCCTGTAATGTGCCATCAAAATTAGCAGTCCACTCAACAGTCCCTTGACCCAATTCACTTAAGAGTGTTTTAGCATATGCTGTTAAGCGCGACTCTGTGTAACGCATAGCCGCAAAGGATTTAGGATCATCCGGTGACCCCCAATTACCCTGCCCATCAACTAATGGATAACGGTATGAAAATGACTGCGCCATCAAAACCATTGCTTCATAGCAGGCGGTGTCTCCATGCGGATGATATTTCCCCAAAACATCACCTACTGTGCGCGCTGATTTTTTGTGTTTGGCTAAGGCTGATAAGCCCAATTCACTCATGGCATAAATGATCCTGCGCTGAACCGGTTTTAAGCCATCCGCAATATTCGGTAAGGCCCGGTCAAGAATGACATACATGGTGTAATCTAGATAGGCCTTCTCAGTAAATTCCTGAAGAGGTAAGCGCTCAAAGTTTTCTTGAATTTCCATTATTTCAAAACATCCCAATTTAAAACAAAACCGCTAGACATCGGCCATATTACCTTTTTCCTCTAACCATTGCCGCCGGTCCTGAGAACGTTTTTTTGCTAATAATAAGTCCAGCATTTCTGTTGCCTCACCCTCTGCCTCAACCGTTAACTGAACCAACCGACGCGTGTCAGGATTCATGGTTGTTTCCCGCAATTGCAATGGATTCATTTCACCCAGCCCTTTAAACCGCTGAACATTTATTTTGCCTTTTAATTTATCCATTTTTATACGATCCAAGACCCCTTGACGTTCTGCATTATCTAACGCATAAAAAACCACTTTACCGACATCAATTCGATATAAAGGCGGCATGGCCACAAAGATATGACCGGCATTCATGACCGCCCTAAAATGTTGGTAAAATAAAGCACAGATCAAAGTAGCAATATGATTACCGTCAGAATCCGCATCGGCTAAAATACACACTTTTCCATACCGTAAATTAGACAAATCATCGGAGCCCGGATCCACACCCAATGCCACAGCAATATCATGCACCTCCTGCGAAGCCATGACTTGCATTGAATCAACTTCCCAAGTATTTAATATCTTCCCACGTAACGGCATAATGGCCTGAAATTCACGGTTCCGCGCCTGCTTAGCTGATCCCCCCGCAGAATCCCCTTCCACTAGAAATAACTCTGTTCGCGATAAATCCTGTGCCGAACAATCCGCTAACTTACCGGGCAACGCAGGGCCTGAGGTAATTTTCTTGCGTACCACTTTTTTACTGGATTTAAGTCGTTTTTGTGCACTTGCAATAATTATATCTGCAAGCTCTTCACCAATACTGGGGTGTTGATTCAGCCAAAGACTAAAGGTATCCTTTGCAACACCGGAAATAAAAACCACACACTCTCTCGAGCTCAATCGTTCCTTTGTTTGACCGGAGAATTGAGGATCTTCTAACTTCACCGATAAGATAAAATGACATCGGTCCCAAACATCTTCCGGCGCAATTTTTACGCCCCGAGGCAACAACGAACGAAAATTACAAAACTCCCGAATTGCTTCGGTTAGACCCGCACGAAGACCATTAACATGGGTTCCGCCTAAAGGTGTCGGCACTAAATTAACATAACTCTCCGCCGTTCCTTCTGAACGGCTCTCGGTTAACCAAGTAACAGCCCATTCAACCGCTTCATGCTCACCGGCTTGTACTTGCATAAATGGCGGCTCAGGCACACATTCTGCCTCACCTATTTGCTCCAGCAAATATTCTTTTAAACCATCCTCGTAACACCACTGCCATTGCTCTTGGCTTGCTTCCACGTTTAAATTGATTTGCAACCCGGGACAAAGAACGGCTTTGGCTTGTAAGACATGCTTTAATTTAACAACGGAGATATTACAACTATCAAAATAACGCTCATCAGGCCAAAATCGAACCGCACTGCCGGTGTTATTACGACCTGTTGTATCGACTTGCGCTAACTCGGTTTGTTTGTCACCGTTAGCAAAATCCATTTGATAAACACCGCCCCCCCGCTTAGTTTCAACTTCTAAACGCAGTGACAGAGCATTAACCACTGAGACACCAACCCCATGTAAGCCACCCGAAAACTGATAATTTTTATTAGAAAATTTACCCCCGGCGTGTAACCGTGTCAGAATTAACTCAACCCCTGAGATACCGTGTTCTGGGTGAATATCAACCGGCATTCCACGACCATTATCAGTGACTTCAACGCCGCCATCGGCCCGTAACTTAACGCCAATAATGGTTGCAAACCCTGCCAAGGCTTCATCGACACTGTTATCTACAACTTCTTGAATCAAATGATTCGGCCGCGTTGTATCGGTATACATTCCCGGGCGTTTACGAACAGGATCAAGGCCACTCAGAACTTCAATCGCAGCTGAATTATATGTATCACTCATGGCTATATTGTCTTTCTTCCCTAATTTTTAATATATAATGACCGCTTTAACTGCGACTTGGCTATCGTAACATTAAAATAATTCGATAATTTGAATATGGCTCGAAAAAATATCACCCAATTTGAAGAAACATTGGCCGCATTAGAAACACTGGTTGAGCAACTTGAGAAAGGCGATTTATCGTTGGAAGAATCATTAAAATCTTTTGAACAAGGCGTTAAACTCACGCGCGCCTGCCAAACCGCATTACAAGAGGCCGAGCAAAAAGTACAAATACTGCTTGAAAAAAATGGCACTGAGCAATTAGAAAAATTTAACGATGAATAACGCGCTAAAAGATTATATTAAAATCTGTCAGTCTCGCACTGAGAATGCCCTGAAACACCGCCTGCCTTCCGCTGATATTTTGCCTCGTAAACTACATGAAGCCATGCGCTACACTGTTCTCAATGGCGGTAAACGTATGCGCCCACTGCTTACCTATTGCACAGGACAAGTGCTTGGCATTCCGCCTGAAGCACTCGATGGCCCGGCTTGTGCTGTTGAGTTCATTCATGTTTATTCCTTAATTCATGACGACTTACCTGCCATGGATGACGATGATCTTCGCCGGGGCAAGCCCACCTGTCATATTGCTTACGATGAGGCAACGGCTATTTTAACGGGTGATGCCCTTCAGGCATTGGCATTTCAAATCCTTGCTACCGACCCCACTATTACCACACCCGCTGATCATCGTCTAAAAATGATTACCACCTTAGGCAAGGCCAGTGGTTCACAAGGCATGGTCGGTGGTCAGGCTATTGATCTTGAATCGATCGGAAAGAAAATTTCGCTCCCTGAACTAGAGAGCATGCATATTCATAAAACCGGAGCTTTAATTCGTGCAAGTATACAATTAGCTTCGTTAGCTAAACCTGATATTGACGCTACCAGCATTAAAAACCTAGATCACTATGCTAAATGTATAGGTCTATCCTTCCAAGTCAAAGACGATATTCTTGACGAAGAAAGTGACACCGAGACCCTCGGTAAAACTCAAGGCAAAGACCAATCAAATGATAAACCGACTTATCCCGCATTACTCGGTCTCAATGGTGCCAAACAAAAAGCTCAAGAACTACACGGGCAAGCCCTAGAAAGTTTAGCTATTTTTGGGCCTGAGGCGGATTTACTGCGCGCCCTGTCTTTATACATCATTGAGCGTACCCACTAATTACAGTAGTCGTCGAATCACCCGATTATACTGCGAACCTACGAATCCCTGACCTTTAAAAATGACCATGAATTCTCAAGGCAACTACCCCTTACTGAATCAGATAGAGACACCGGCCGACTTACGTGCACTCACTGAAGATCAACTTAAGCCTTTAGCCAAGGAATT
>DTSI01000071.1 GCA_012965425.1 Methylococcaceae bacterium | reverse complement strand
TTTGAAGACGATTTTGTTTTTGTTCTAGCCAAGAAGAATAGTTGCCTTCCCAAGGTATACCTTGGCCGCGGTCGAGTTCTAAAATCCAACCAGCAACATTATCTAGAAAATAACGGTCATGGGTAACGGCCACCACGGTACCGGGAAAGTTGTGAAGAAAAGTTTCTAACCAAGCAACAGATTCGGCATCCAGGTGGTTGGTCGGCTCGTCAAGTAATAACATGTCCGGGTTTGAAAGCAGTAGGCGGCATAGCGCAACCCGACGTTTTTCACCGCCAGATAAGGTGCTGATGTCAGCGTCCCAGTCAGGCAGGCGGAGTGCATCGGCGGCAATATCGAGTTGCCTTTCAAGTTCCCAGGCGCCAGCGGCATCAATTTTATCTTGTAATTCCGCTTGTTCGGCGAGGAGTTTGTCAAAGTCAGCATCCGGCTCTGCAAAGGCGTTAATGATTTCGTTGAAGCGGTCAAGAATTGCTTTGGTTTCGGCAACACCTTCTTCAACATTGCCCCGAACATCTTTATTAGGGTCAAGTTCGGGTTCTTGTGCCAGATAGCCGATTTTTATGCCAGATTGTGCGCGTGCCTCGCCTTCAATGTCTTTATCAATACCGGCCATAATCCGCAGTAATGTTGATTTCCCTGAGCCATTGAGCCCTAGGACGCCAATTTTTGCGCCGGGAAAGAAAGACAGGTAGATATCTTTTAGAATATATTTTTTAGGCGGGACAATTTTGCCCACGCCATTCATTGTGTAGATATATTGGGCCATGTGTTTAAGGGAGGGGTTGTTTAAAATAGCTCATTATTCCATGTTATGGGTGAGATGATAATCATTGATTTAAAAATCAATGGAAAACTCGGTTGATTGATGCGGCTAAAATAGAGGTCTGGTAAGCTACGATTAGCAGTTACATCAAGGGTTTGTGATTATGGGTTAACGGGCTGTGGGTGAAAAAAGGCTGTGTTAGACTAAGCGTTTGATCATTTATTTTTGTATCATGTTAGCAACTACTGAAACGCGACCGGTTGTTCCTGTTTTATATTCTTTTCGACGTTGCCCGTATGCCATCAGGGCACGAATTGCTATTCATTACAGTGGTTTTAAGGTTTTATTGCGTGAAGTTGTTTTACGTAATAAGCCGCCATCATTATTATCTTACTCTCCCAAGGGGACGGTTCCGGTGTTGATTTTGCCCGGCGGTCAAGTCATCGATGAAAGCTATGAGATTATGGTTTTTTCATTGCAACACAATGATCCGGACAATTGGTTGGAAAAATCGGATGCGCTAAGCAGGGCGATGGCTCAGGAATTAATAGCGCAGAATGACGGCGAATTTAAGTTCTGGTTAGACCGGTATAAATACAGTGATCGATATCCTGAGCAGTCGGCTGAATATTACCGTGCCCAAGGACAACTGTTTTTAGCGCACTTAGAGAATAAATTAGTCGGTAGGTCCTATTTGCTGGGTGACAGGGTCGGGCTTGCTGATATGGCTATTTTTCCTTTTGTCAGGCAATTTGCACAGGTTGACCGGAGCTGGTTTGACCAGTCGCCGTATCCGTTAGGGCGAGCATGGTTAGAGCGGTTACTAGCAGCGCCCTTTTTTTCTGCAGTGATGGCTAAGTATACGCCTTGGGATGAGGTGGCCAGTGAGTTTGATTTTCCTTAGGTGAATGGATTGGGCAACGAGGGCTAAGATCAGGTAAAATGTAGAGTTGATTTAATTTGATCTGGATTTACGTTCCAGGTGTCATGTTGAGGTTGATTGATTATGGGTAATTGTGTGGTCACGGCACTGTATAAATTCGTGCGTTTGGAAGATTTTGAGCAGATGCAAAAGCCATTGTTACAGGTGCTGACTGCGCATGAAATAAAAGGCACTATTTTACTGGCTAAAGAAGGTATTAATGGTACGGTTGCGGGTTCAAGAACTGCCATTGATGCGCTTTATAACTGGTTTGACAATGATCAGCGATTAGTGGGTATAAGTTATAAAGAGTCGCTGGATGAAGCGGTCCCTTTTTATCGCACCAAGGTTAAACTGAAAAAAGAGATTGTGACGATGGGGGTTGAGACGATCGATCCGACTCAAATAGTCGGTACCTATGTCAAGCCGAGTGAATGGAATGACTTGATTGCTGATCCTGATGTTTTATTAGTTGATACCCGTAATGATTATGAGGTCAATATTGGTCAGTTTCAGGGCGCAATTAACCCTGAAACAGCTACTTTTCGTGAATTCCCGCAGTATGTTAAGGATAACTTATGTCCTAGGCAGCATAAGAAGGTGGCAATGTATTGTACCGGTGGGATACGGTGCGAAAAATCAACGGCTTACTTAAAAGAGCAAGGCTTTGGGGAGGTTTACCATCTGGAAGGGGGGATCCTGAAATATTTGGAGGAGGTTCCGGAGTCTGAATCGATGTGGCAGGGTGAATGTTTTGTCTTCGATAATCGCGTTGCTGTCAACCATGATTTAACGAAGGGGCACTACGACCAATGTTTTGCTTGTCGTTACCCGGTGAGTGAAATAGACAAGGCAAGTGTGCATTATGTGCAAGGTGTGAGTTGTCCGCATTGTTTTGAAAAGGTGAGTGAGCATCAGCGGCAACGTTTTGAAGAGCGCGAAAAGCAGGTGGGGTTAGCCCGTGAGCGCGGTCTTCAGCATATTGGTTCGGCGGCTAAAGTCGATAATCAAGAACGACGCGCAGTAAAATATCGTCATAAGGAGCAGCAACGTGAGGCGTTGGCAAAGCAAAAGCGTTTGGCTTAAAGATAGAGTATTGTTTTTTAATCATTTCGTTATAATAACGTTGTAAATTAATCGATGGGGCTAAAAGAAACTTTTGTCGGTTTTGAGTTGAGTGGCTGTCCTAATATTTTAACCATTTTGAGACAAATGAATGATTGAAGGTAGTATTGTTGCGTTAGTGACACCTATGAGTGCTGATGGAGCGATTGATTATGTGAGTCTTAATCAGTTAGTCGAGTTTCATATTGAACAGAAAACAGATGCGATTGTTGCGGTAGGTACAACC
>DTSI01000070.1 GCA_012965425.1 Methylococcaceae bacterium | reverse complement strand
AGTGTAGGTCTAATAATGTCCCATCCATATCAAGCAGAATGGTGTCAATTTCTTTCCAATTTATCATGGCTGGGAGTATAGTATTTTTAAGATTAAAAGACATCCTAAAAAATGACCCAAAAGCCAATCATTCATAAAAAAACGTTAAAAGCTAAATCTCGTCTTTTTCGAATTGAGGCGTTAGATCTTGAGTTTAGTAATGGAGAGAAGCGCGTATTTGAGCGCTTGACGCGCGGGAATTCTTCAGGGGCTGTTTTAATTGTGCCCATGCTGGATAGTCAGACAGTACTGTTAGTTCGTGAATATGCCGCGGGTGTTGAACGTTATGAATTAGGGTTACCCAAGGGCAAGGTTGACGATGGAGAAACACCCTTAGTTGCTGCCAATCGTGAATTGAAAGAGGAGGTGGGTTATGGTGCCCGGCAATTGACTTTCATAACCTCCTTATCGATTGCACCGGCTTATTTAGAGCATATGACGGATATTATTTTGGCCGAGGATTTATATCCTGAAAAACTGGAAGGAGATGAACCGGAGGAATTAGAGGTTATTCCCTGGCGACTAGATAATTTACAGTTATTATTTGCCCAAGGCGACTGTACGGAAGCACGCTCTATTGCAGCGTTGTATTTAATACGAGATTATTTGTCAAAAGCTAACGACAACACGGTGAATTTTTCAAGCATCGGCAACAATTAACGGCAAGACAAGCGCCAATAACGGGTGCAGTTATATAGACCCATAAGACTTCCCATTGACCACTTATTAATGCGGGTGCTATTGATCGTGCTGGATTCATTGAGGCGCCAGAAATGGGGCCTGCAAACAACGCTTCCAAAGCGACAACACTGCCTATGGCAATACCCGCGGTAATGCCCTGCTCTTTTGCTCCAGTGGCAACATTGATAATAGTGAGCATGAGTATAAAGGTGAGTATTATCTCCAAAATAAAGGTTTGCATTATGCCGTATGCGGGAACTGTTGCGCCGTAAGTTGGGTGGCCAAGGAATAACAGATAAACAAGAGCGCTTGCAAAAATAGCACCGCTAATCTGGCAAATAATATAGGGGATGACCTTGTGCCCGGGAAATTCCCGTGCTTGCCAAAAAGCAATGGTGACAGCAGGGTTAATATGGGCACCTGAAATGTCACCCAAGGTATAGATAATCGCAAGTACGACTAAACCAAAAACCAGTGCGATCCCAACATGGCTGACCATGCCTTGGCTGATGTCGTTAACGACAATAGCGGAAGTTCCACAAAAAACCAGAATGGCCGTTCCAAGAAATTCAGAGAAGAGTTGTTTGAACATAAAATCGCCTTATGCCGACCGGTGATATTTTATCAGACGTTGTACCTCTTGTTTGGCGCCTAAAATAAGGGGTACGCGTTGGTGTAATGCGTTGGGTTGTATATTAAGAATTTGTTCACGTCCCGTAGAACTGTCACCGCCCGCTTGCTGTATTAAAAATGCGATAGGATTTGCTTCGTACATTAAACGCAAACGTCCCGATAATGATTTATGGTTGTCACGTGGGTAAAGAAAAACGCCGCCACGGGTAAGTATTCGATAGACTTCGGCAACGAGCGACGCGATCCAGCGCATATTGAAGTCTTTTTCACGGGGGCCATCACTGCCTTGGACACATTCGTTAATATAGTGTCGTACGGGCGCTTCCCAAAATCGTTGGTTAGACATATTAATAGCAAATTCACGGGTGTTTTCAGCAATAGTAATATTGGAATGAGTGAGAATAAATTCACCGTTATCTGGGTTGAGTGTGAAAGCATTAACACCTCGACCGGTAGTTAGAATCATCATTGTAGAGGGGCCGTAAAGTACAAATCCTGCCGCTATTTGCTGATTGCCAGGTTGTAAGAAATCTGCCTCAGAAAGTGTATTTGTATTGTGACAACACAGAATAGAAAAAATACTACCGACAGACATATTGATATCAATATTGGAGGAACCATCGAGGGGGTCAAATAAAATGAGGTATTTTCCTTGGGGGGCGTGATGATTTTGAGTGAGTATAATGTCATCATTTTCTTCCGAAGCCAATCCGGCTATGGCAGGATTATTGATAAGCGCTTCGACAAAAATATCATGGGTAATAATATCAAGTTTTTTTTGGACCTCACCTTGAATATTTTCAGAGTCGGCATCGCCTAAGAGTTGATTTAAGTCGCCTTTATTGACAAGATAAGAAATTTGTTTACAGGCTGAAATAATATCATTCAGAATTGACGATAAGGACTCAGGTTCACCTGATTGTTCTGAAATAAATTGTGTTAGCGGTAAAGGATTAACCATCCGAGGGTCTCCGAAATAAAAATGGGGTTTATTATACTTTTTATAGGACACCTAAACGATGTAAACAGCGCAGAGTGCTATCAAATCCAATGACTTGGTGGGCAATAAAACCAATCTGGCGCGCACTGTCAATATTGTAGGGGTTGTCATCAAGGAAGAGAATAGTATTGGGTTCAAGCCCCATCGAGTTAGCAACAAACTTAAAGGCTTTGGGGTTGGGTTTGGCCAGATGAATGAGGTGTGAGGCAAAATAGTAGTCGACTTTCCCAGTCAAGGACATCTCGTTGAGTAGTCGTGGCCAGTGAATGGCGTTGGTGTTTGAAAAAATACCCAGTGTAAAATGATGGCGTAGTTGGCTGAGGGTATTAAAGATTGCCGGGTACGGGCCAATAGGCCATTGCGCAAAGTGTTCAATGAAAAGTGTTGGTGTAATGTTAAGAGACAGTTCAGCAATGATTTTTTCAGCAAAATCAAGGGGTGTTATCAGTCCTTTTTCAAAGTCCTGAGCCGTCTTAGAAAGTAACCATGAGTCACCAACAATGTCGTGGTTGCTCTCTGTCGTACGCCATTCGTTTTTAATGAGATGGCCACCCAATTGTATAAGTACACCACCGAGGTCAAAGACAATGGCTTGAATGTTTAAATGGGTAGTCATGGGATAAGGTAATCAGAGTTTAAATAATGGTTTTAGCTTATCATTTGCAACCGCAGTCGAAAGTATTTTGGGTTTAAATATCTTAAATGCAGCATATAAATCGTGACCT
>DTSI01000069.1 GCA_012965425.1 Methylococcaceae bacterium | reverse complement strand
CTAGCGGGTTGGCGCTCGCAAGGGTATCAGGCAGTAGGTTTTTAAGTAAAGCAAAGAGCCCGGCATGGCTGACCCAACCTAAAAGACAGCCAATAAGGCTCGCCAAAAAACCTAAGAGTACCAGTTGCGTGATAAATAGTTTTACGATTTGAGCTTGCGTACAGCCTAAGCAGCGCAAAATGGCCACGGAATTAAAATGACGTTCACTGTAGCGTCGTGTGGTGATTGCAATTGCCACACCGGCGATGAGTATTATGATGACACTAGACAGGCGTAAATATTTTTGGACGCGATCTAAGGCGGTACCAATTTCTGGTCTGTCGACATGAATATCCATAATCCGTTGTGATGGGTTCAGACGCTTTTTGGAAAATTGTTTAAAGGACTCCAGAGCAGAGTCTTGCCCCGTAAATTGATAATAGTAATGAACGTGACTGCCGGGTTTAAGAATACCGGTTTCAGGAACATCCTGTGTGTGCATCATGAGCCGGGGGGATAGGCTGTAAAGGTTGCCGCGTTTATCCGGTTCGTAAGTGATTATTTTACTGAGCATGAGTTTTTTTTCACCGACGCTAACGGTTTGCCCTAATGTTAAATTCAGTGCTGATAAAATGCGTTTATCAATCCAGGCTTGACCGGGTTGTGGGCCGTGAGTGATTGTTTCTTCTTGATCAAAATAGTTACCGGTTATTTTGAGTGAGCCACGTAAAGGATAATGGTCGCTAACGGCTTTAATGCTAGCTAAAAGGAAGCCGTCGTTTTCCATGAGTACGCTGGAAAATTCGGCGGTCATGGTTTGTTTTAACGCTAAGGTTTTGGCGACACTGAGCCAGTCGCTAGTGAGTGTTGTCGGGCTAGTGACAACAAGATCGCCAGCAAGAAACTGACCGGCTTGTGAAACCATGGTGGTTTCAAGACGATCAGAAAAAAGGCTGATCGTGGTCGCGCTGGTCACGGCAATGATTAGCGCAAAGCTTAAAAGGGTGAGTTCACCCGAGCGCCCTTCCCGACTTAACAGGCGACATGCTAATAAAAAAAGTTTCATGCTGTTGTTCCATTTTCAAGCATTAGAGTCCGGCCACAGAGTGTTGCCAGCGATTGGTCATGGGTAACCAGTACCAGTGTGGTTTTATTTTCTTCGTTTAAAGAAAAAAGTAAATCAATAATAGTCTTGCCGGTTTTTTGGTCTAAATTCCCGGTGGGTTCATCAGCAAAAAGAATACTGGGTTGGGTAACAAAGGCTCTTGCTAAAGCAACGCGTTGTTGTTCGCCGCCGGATAATTGGCTGGGGCGGTGGCTGTAGCGATGAGATAATCCGACCCGATCAAGAAAATTGAGGGCTTTGTCTTTAGCATGAGGGTGCCCAATGATTTCTAGGGGAAGCATGACGTTTTCAAGGGCGGTCAAATTATTCAGGAGTTGGAAGTTTTGAAAAACAAAACCGATAAATTGGTTTCGAAGGCGCGCCTTGTCATCTTCAGTCATGGTTGTGAGTAGCTGACCACTAATCGTGATAGTGCCGGTAGAGGGTGTATCAAGGCCGGCTAACAGGCTAATCAGAGTGGTTTTGCCTGATCCGGACATTCCCATGATAGCCAGGCTTTCGCCACGGTTAATGTTAAGATGAATGCCGGATAAGATGGTGAGTGAACCGTTTGCGGTTAAGACGGTTTTACTGAGGTTTTTAGCACTAATAATAGTTTCCGATAAGGTGTCGGATTGGATAGACATAATGAAAAAGATCCTGATTATTTTAATGGTCTGTTGGGTGAACCCGGTTGGGGCTTCACCGGCAACGATTGTTATTTATGGTGACAGTATAAGTGCTGCCTATGGTATCGGTTTAGATATGGGTTGGGTTGCTTATTTACAAAAAAAGTTACAATCTGAAGGGTATAACTATGAAGTTAAGAATGAGAGCATTAGTGGTGAAACCACCGCGGGCGGCGTTGCTCGAATTGATGAAGTCTTAGCGACCCTTAAACCCACGGTTTTGATTTTGGAGTTAGGGGCAAATGATGGTTTGCGTGGATTGTCGCCCATCATTATGAAACAGAATTTGAGTATTATTATCAATCGGGCTAAAAAATCAGGGGCTAAGGTTTTGTTGATAAGTATGCGGATACCGCCAAATTATGGCCCGCGTTATACGGAACTCTTTTATCAGACCTATCCGACCATAGCGGAAACGCTAAAAATTCCATTTGTACCCTTTATCTTAAATGACATCGCCCTGAACAAAAAATTAATGCAAGGCGATGGTCTTCATCCAAACACACAGGCACAACCACTTATTGCCGATAAAATATGGTCTTATTTGCAGCCCTTGTTAGTCACTGCGCAATAATTGTTTACTTTTTAACGATTAAAACTACTTGGCTTCAGGTGCCGTACTTTTTTTAACCACGGTTGGGCTGGTTTTCTCTTGTGGTGGTATGGGTGCGTTATTTTGTGGGTCGGTTTGTTTTTCTTTGGCCCGTTTGACGTTTTCAGGGGAAATAGGTGCGTTTCTAAGTCCTTCGCCGTACATCGTGGCGGCGGTCATGATTAAGGCTAAAGAAATAAGAACCGGTCCTAGGCGGCTGGGTTCTTTCATCCAGAATAAGGCCCAATTCGGTTTGATTAATCCGACAATAAGGTAGCAGATAGAAAATATAAAAATATTAAAGGCCCAAACGATCAACATAATAGTAACTTCATAAGTAAGTGAGTAAAGAATCTTAAATTGTATTAAAAAACGGGAGTCTAAGAAAGTTTTTCCGTTAATTATATTAAATTATGTTATTGTTATTGGCTTTATTGCTCCTTTCGGAGGGTTTTAGGGGTAATAAAAACGAATTTTAAAATTTTGAGGAAATTAAATGACATTTGTAAAAAGATTTTTAGTAGCACTTGTAATGACCTTTTCAATGGCAGCTATGACAACTTATTCATCTTCAGCAGCGGCTAAAGGTATTGAGGTATCTGGTGAAAACGCTGCAGCTGCAGTAATTGAATCGCTTGAACTCGCTAAAGCCGCTGCAGAAACAGCAACATCTGAAAAATTGGCTGCTATTCTTAAAGATGCACGTCAAGCTTCTAAGTTGATATCTGTAGGTGCATTAGCCTCACAAGTTCAATTTGCTTGGGAAGGTCTTATGTTTGCTAAGAGACATTACAAGTATGCTGCTAAATCTGCGAAAGGTACTGGTTCTTGGAAAGACAAGACAGAAGCAGAACACCGTACCTTAGGTGCAGCACAAGTTATTAAATCAATTGCTGATTTTGAAGCAATTAAAGCTGCAGTATTGTAAAACAGCCGTTTTTTACGTTGTTAAAGAATTTAGGTTACTCGTTTTCAACGGGTAACCTATTTTTTTAAGTGTAGGAGCGGTTGCCAGACTGTTTCTTGTTTTATGGTTCTGTTTTGGAATCAACCTCTAAATTAACTTTAATTATTTATACAGGTTGTAGCATTTATAAATAATTCTTGTTTTCGTCTTGTTGACTTAGATTTATAATTAACCCACGTAAATTTTTATCTTTGAAAGTTAGGAGATGAATATGACCCGCGATGAGAGTCCTTCTGAACAATTGATCGATGCTTTAGACGCATTGGGTGACAGTCTGAATAAAATAGACGATGAGTCTGAATTGGTTTTGGGTGAGAACAGCGAGGCGGAAAACGTTATTAATAACCAACAAGTTGATCAACGCGTTGCACCAGAAAGCAACTTATTGGCAAAGCTCAAGCGTTCTTTGGGTATTAAGTCAGGCTGATATCACGATTCGTTGTTATTATCTTTTACTGTAGTGTTATATTTTTTATAGAGACCTTGTGAAATACCCTAAAAATTTTGATGTA
This sequence comes from Methylococcaceae bacterium, assembly GCA_012965425.1. Lineage (GTDB taxonomy): Bacteria > Pseudomonadota > Gammaproteobacteria > Methylococcales > Methylomonadaceae > OPU3-GD-OMZ. The sequence continues at coordinate 26,948 of DTSI01000069.1, read as the reverse complement.
ATTGTGGTGGGCGGTGGTCATGCCGGTACTGAGGCGGCTTTAGCTTCGGCAAGGACCGGCGCGCAAACGTTATTGTTAACACAGAATATTGAGACCTTAGGGCAAATGAGTTGTAATCCGGCGATAGGCGGGATTGGTAAAGGGCATTTGGTCAAAGAAATTGATGCTTTGGGTGGCGTGATGGCAACAGCAACCGACCATGCGGGTATTCAGTTTCGTATTTTAAATGCCAGTAAGGGCCCGGCTGTTCGTGCAACACGAGCACAGGCTGACCGAAGTCTTTACAAAAAATATATTCGTGGGCAGTTAGAAAATCAACCTAATTTGGCTATTTTTCAGCAAACCGTTGCTGATTTACAGCTTGAGGGAGACCGGCTTTGTGGCGTTAAAACTCAGATGGGTTTAGTCTTCTCAGCTAAAACTGTGGTGTTAACCACGGGTACTTTTCTGGGCGGTAGAATCCATATTGGTTTGGAAAATTACACCGGCGGACGGGCGGGTGATCCGGCATCCATTGCCTTGTCGGAGCGGTTACGGGAATTACCTTTTAAGGTAGGCCGGCTAAAGACAGGCACACCGCCACGCATTGATGGCAGAACCATTGCTTTTGACCGCCTACAAAAACAACCCGGCGATGACCCGGTACCGATGATGTCATTTTTGGGTAAACCGGAACATCACCCGCGGCAGATTTGTTGTTATATCACCCGCACTAACCGTAAGACGCATGACATTATTCGTTCCGGGCTGGACCGGTCGCCGATGTATTCCGGTGTTATTGATGGTGTGGGTCCTCGTTATTGTCCATCGATTGAAGATAAGGTGGTTCGTTTTGCCGACCGTGATTCCCATCAGATTTTTGTTGAGCCGGAAGGTCTAGATACCAATGAAGTTTATCCGAATGGGGTGTCGACTAGTTTGCCTTTTGATGTGCAATATGATTTTATTCGGTCGATGGAAGGATTTGAGCAAGCTGAAATAATTCGCCCGGGATACGCAATTGAATATGATTTTTTTGATCCTTGTGGGCTTAAATCTTCTTTGGAAACTAAACCCATGCCAGGGTTGTTTTTTGCCGGTCAAATTAACGGTACGACCGGTTATGAAGAGGCCGCAGCACAGGGTCTTATTGCGGGTTTGAATGCGGCGCGTCAGGCGCAAGGTTTAGAGTCGTGGTGTCCACGGCGCGATGAGGCTTATATTGGCGTCATGATTGATGACCTAATAACGCACGGGACGATAGAGCCTTACCGGATGTTTACCAGTCGTGCGGAATATCGTTTGTTTTTACGCGAAGATAATGCTGATTTACGGCTAACGGAAAAAGGTCGGGAATTGGGTTTGGTAGATGATCAGCGTTGGCAGGTATTTGAACAAAAACGTGAGGCGGTTACGGCGTTAAAAACAGTCTTAACGAAAAAATGGTTAAAACCAAACACAGAGGCGGCAGCAAAGGTTGACACGCTTTGGGGCAAGCCGTTGCGACGAGATACCAATTTAATTGATTTATTGCGCCGACCTGAAGTTAAGGTTGAGGCGGTATTAAGTTTTCTTGAGAATCCAGACTACACGAAAGAGGTTTCAGAGCAGGTCGCAATCCAAGCGAAATATTCGGGTTATATCGATCGTCAACAAAGTGAAATTGACCGGACTAGGCGCTTTGAAGGTCTGCGATTACCTAATACTTTTGATTATCAAAAAGTTCGCGGCTTGTCGGCTGAAGCCAGTGAAAAGTTACAAAAGCACTTGCCTGAAACCTTAGGGCAGGCGGCGCGTATTTCAGGTATTACGCCCGCGACCATTTCGCTTCTATTGGTTTTTCTTAAAAAGAAAAGCGCTTAAAAATATGCGCCGATTTTACGCGCTAAATCACCTTATGATTTTTTAAAGTCGCTATAATAATGTTTTTTAACGACGTTTAGCGAATCGATCATGCAGAAATGCCGAGAAATTTTAAATGAAGGGCTGGCCTCACTCGATTTGTTGGTTACCCAAGCGCAGCAAGAAAAACTCATAGCGTTTATTGCTTTAATAGAAAAATGGAACAAGACTTATAATCTAACGGCTATTCGTAATCCTGAAGAAATGGTAAGACTGCATCTTTTAGATAGCTTGGCCATAGTGGATTATATTCAAGGACCGCAGGTGCTCGATATTGGTACCGGTGCGGGTTTGCCGGGCATTCCTCTTGCTTTACTATATCCTCATTATTCGTTTGTTTTATTAGACAGTAATATCAAGAAAACACGCTTCGTTCAGCAAGCAGTTATTGAACTGGGTTTAAAGAATGTAATTGTGTGGCACGGGCGTATTGAAAGTTATCAGCCGACGATTTATTTTAATAGTATTGTTTCTCGGGCGTTTTCAAGCGTGCAAAGTTTTGTTAGTGTAGCGTCTGAACGGTTGAGTTCAGGGGGTGTCTTGTTGGCAATGAAGGGGCAGCAACCTGATAAAGAATTACAACAGATTGATAATGATTTTTCTGTGATTCCTATTATGGTTCCAGGGGTTGATGCAGAGCGGTGTCTGGTTCAATTAGATAAGGTAAAGAGTGCATAATGGGCAAAGTGATAGCGGTAGCCAATCAAAAAGGTGGGGTAGGTAAGACCACAACGACGGTGAACTTAGCAGCTTCTTTGGCGGCTAAGCAATGCTCGATATTATTGGTTGATTTAGATCCACAAGGAAATGCGGCTATCGGCTGTGGGCTTGATAAAAATACGGTGCAGTTTTCCAGTTGTGATTTATTGTTAGAAGAGGCGACGGCGATAGAAGCGGTTGTTAAGATTAAAGAGATTGGTTTGGATGTAATTGCCGGTAACAGTGATTTAACCGCAGCAGAAGTAGCGCTGATGGCAGCAGAAAATAAGGAAAGTCGATTGTTGAAGGGTTTGAAGCCGGTTCGAGATCGCTATGATTTTATTCTTATTGATTGTCCACCATCCTTAAATATGTTGACTTTAAATGCATTGGTTGCAGCGGATAGTGTTTTAATACCCATGCAATGTGAATATTATGCGCTGGAGGGGTTGTCGGCATTAATGGAGACTTTACGAAATATTCAGGATACGGTTAACAGTAATTTAAAACTGGAAGGTATTTTGCGAACCATGGTAGATACACGAAGCCGGTTAACCAAGGATGTCTCGCAGCAATTATTTAAGTTTTTTGATCAAAAAGTATATCAAACCTGTATCCCGCGAAATATTAGGTTGGCGGAAGCCCCGAGCCATGGCTTGCCGGTTAGGCTCTATGATAAAGCTTCGCGGGGGGCGATAGCCTATGAAAAGTTAGCGGCAGAGTTTTTGAAGAATGAAAAGAGTAGGGAAAACGAATGACTACAAAAACCAGAGGGTTGGGTCGAGGATTAGATGCTCTGTTAGGTGACCGGGGGCGTAAAGTAGAGCTGAGTCAACGGGCGCTTAAAACCTTACCTATTGAGTTTTTACAACGGGGTAAATATCAGCCTCGTCAAGATATGAACGCTGAAAAGTTGCAGGAACTTGCTGATTCTATACGGGAGCAAGGGATTATTCAGCCCATTATAGTTCGTGAATTAAGCGATCAACGATATGAAATTATTGCGGGTGAACGACGTTGGCGCGCAGCACAACTCGCACAATTAGACGCTGTTCCTGTGGTCATTAAAGATTTTGATGATCAGACGGCTATGGCGATCGCCTTAATAGAAAACATTCAACGGGAAGACTTAAATGCGTTGGAAGAGGCGCAAGCGCTAAAGCAGTTGGGTGAAGAATTTGGAATGACGCATCAAGAGATTTCTAAGGCGGTAGGTAAGTCGAGAACGACGGTCAGTAATTTATTGCGGTTGAATGAATTAACGCCAGCCGTTATGCAGTTATTAGGCGCTGGCGATTTAGAAATGGGGCATGCTCGTGCTTTATTGGCGTTATCAGATAAAGATCAAATTCTGGCTGCAAAGCAGGTCGTGGCGAAGGCCATGACGGTACGGGAGGTGGAAAAATATGTCCGGGATTTTACAAGACCCGCTGTGGTTAAAAAAACGCCGGTAGTTGATCCTGATGTTTTAAGATTGCAAGAGCGCTTATCTGAAAAATTAGGCGCTAAAATAGCGATTAACCATCACCCTGAGGGCAAAGGGAAAATGGTCATTAACTATACGAGTCTGGATGAATTAGACGGTATATTAAAACGTATTAATTAGTTACTTCAGGTTATTAAGGTTTATTGTTTTTTTCTAAAGTCAATAAAAACTCTTTACGATAGCGTTTGCCCGCATAATCGCCAGCGCTGTTATTTTTTCGGATGACTCGGTGGCAGGGAATAATCAGTGCTATTTTATTGTGACCATTGGCGGTAGCAACCGCTCTATAGGCATTGGGCTTATTGAGCGCAATGGCTTGCGCTTGGTATGAAAGTGTAGTGCCGTAAGGTATTTTTTTTAATATGTCCCATGCTGCTTGTTGAAAGGTAGTGCCATAACAGTTAATAGGCAGCGTAAATATTTTACGTTGTTGATTAAAGTATTCAGAAATTTGCGCCTGAGTTTGTTTGAGCACTGTTTCTGGTTGGTATTGGTGATGGTAATGGTTGATTTGGACGATTTGTGAGATGAGCTCAGTTATTTTGGCGGAATCGGAAAATTTCAATAGACACAGACCGTCTAGGTTAGCAAAAGCAATCATCTCTCCCAGAGGGGTACTGATTTTTTTGATCACAGTAATTTCTTAGTGGTTGAGGTTGGGAAGGAACGGATATAATCAATCTTATAATCTTGATTTAGAATCATATAACCTATATACTCAAAAAGTTATTATATAAGGGCGGTCAAATGGTTGGCGCAAGGACAATGACCGTGGTTAGTAAGATCCTTGCCATGCAAATTCTGATTGTGGCTATTGTGGCATCAGGATTTTTTTTATGGGCAGGTGGCCAAAGTTTCATATCCTCTGTATTAGGGGGGCTTGTGGCAATCATACCTAATTTATATTTTGCATTAAAGGTTTCAAGTGCTACGGGTCAGGATGCTAAAAAGGTGGTTCGGACTTTTTATGTGGGTGAGTCTGCTAAGTTAATTTTAACGGCAGTTATGTTTTTTTTAGTTTTTCAGTGGCCTGAAATTGAAATTATGCCGTTGATGGCGGGTTATATAGCCGCCTTAACAGTTTTTTGGTTTGCACTGATAATTTGATTATAAGTTTTAGTGAAAAAATAATGGCAAGTGAAGCTCATGCCTCAGAAGGGGCAACCGGATATATCGTTCATCATTTAACACCCCTGTCTATCGGTGAGGGTTTTTGGACCCTACATTTAGATACGTTGTTTTTTTCAGCGCTACTGGGTGGATTGTTTATTTGGTTTTTTAAAGTTGCGGCAGAGAAGGCAACGGTAGGTGTTCCAGGGTTAATGCAAAATTTCGCAGAAATGCTGGTTGAATTTGTAGATACGCAGGTTAAAGACAGTTTTCACGGTAAAAGTAATCTGATTGCACCGTTAGCTTTAACTGTTTTTTGCTGGGTCTTTTTGATGAATTTCATGGATTTGTTCCCAGTTGATTTAATGCCTAATATCGGTTCGGTGATGGGCGTGGAGTATTTAAGGGTGGTGCCAACTACCGACTTAAATGCAACCTTTGCGATGTCTATTTCGGTCTTTATTTTGATTATTTTTTACAGTATTAAGATTAAAGGTGGTTGGGGTTTTGCCAAAGAATTAATGTTTCAACCCTTTGGGCCTTGGCTGTTACCGTTTAACTTGTTGTTGAAGTTGGTTGAAGAAATAGCTAAGCCAATTTCCTTGGCATTACGGTTATTTGGTAACTTGTATGCAGGGGAATTAATTTTTATTTTGATCGCATTATTACCTTGGTACGTACAGCCCTTTTTGAGTTTTCCTTGGGCCGTTTTTCATATTTTGATTATCACACTTCAGGCGTTTATTTTTATGGTATTGACGATTGTATACCTAAGTATGGCGCATGAAGATCATTAGTTTTTTAAAATTCGTTAATATTATTTAGTTTGGAGGTATCATGGAATTAGCAACATTAATCGCCGATGTACAAGGTATGACTGCAATTGCAGTAGGTATTGTATTGGGTTTGGGCGCTATGGGGACAGCGATCGGGTTCGGTCTTCTGGGTGGTAAATTTTTAGAAGGCGCAGCGCGTCAACCAGAAATGGTACCTATGTTACAGGTAAAGATGTTTATTGTGGCCGGTTTACTGGATGCGGTTACGATGATTGGTGTTGGTTTGGCATTGTTTTTCACGTTTGCTAATCCATTTTTGTCAGCTGTTCAAGCGGCTTCTGGTAGTTAATTTAAGCTAGTCTTTATTACAAATTGAGGAATTCATTATGAGTATCAATTTGACTCTGATTGGACAGATGATCACCTTTACGCTTCTGGTATGGTTTACCATGAAGTATGTGTGGCCACCCTTGTTTGATGCCTTGGAACAACGGAAAAAGAAAATTGTTGATGGATTGGCTGCGGCCGATCAGGGCAATAAACAGATGGAACTGGCGGGGAAAAAATCAAAAGAGATTTTAAAAGATGCTAAATCGCAGTCAGCTGAAATTATTAATATGGCGCAAAAAAGGGCCAGTGAAATTGTTGACGAATCGCGGGTAACGGCAAAAGTCGAAGGTGAACGATTGTTGACTTCGGCAAAATCTCAAATTGAGCAAGAATTACAGCACACAAGGGAAAAGTTAAGCAAGGAAGTTTCCGATTTGGCCATAAAAGCAGCTGAACAAATTTTGCAAGAAGAGATTGATAAAACTAAACATCAAGCGATTTTGAAAAAAGCAACAGCTCAATTAGGTAAGTTAAAATGAGCGAATTAGCGACTTTGGCACGGCCTTATGCTGAAGCAGTTTTTGATAGTGCTCAAGCTTCTAAAACCACAGAAAAATGGTCTGAGATGTTAGCGTTTCTAGCCGTGGTTATGTCAGACGAACGTATGGCGGACTTGTCAAATAATCCCAAAGTAAGTCTGGAGCAACTGACTACATTAATGCAGGATATTTGCGGTAAACAACTTAACCCACAAGGGACCAATTTACTTAAATTACTGATTGAAAATCGTCGTTTAACATTGCTGTCTGAAATTAGTCGTCTATTTGAAGAACGTAAAGCAGACGCTGAAGGCTATATAGGGGTCAGTGTTAAAACAGCCTTTGCGCTTACTAAAGCAGAAGCGAAAAAGTTAGCCGAGGTGCTTGAAATAAAGCTAAACAAAAAAGTTCATTTAGAGATGACCATTGATAAGTCATTGATAGGCGGCTTTTTAGTTCATGCCGGTGATACAGTAATTGATGGTTCCATTAAGGGACACCTTCAACAATTAGCAAACAGACTCTAACCGTTAGAGTGAGAATATAATTATGCAATTAAATCCATCTGAAATAAGTGATCTGATTAAAAAAAGGATCGAAAATTTTGACATGACTGTCGAATCTCATAGTGAAGGTACTGTGGTTAGTGTAACCGATGGTATCGTGAGAATTCATGGCCTTGCCGATGCCATGCAAGGCGAGATGCTTGAGTTCCCAAACAATACCTTCGGTATGGCGTTGAACTTGGAGCGAGACTCTGTCGGTGCTATCATTCTAGGAGCTTATCAACATATCTCTGAAGGCGATGTTGTTAAATGTACCGGTAAAATTTTAGAAGTTCCAGTCGGGGACGCTTTGCGTGGCCGCGTAGTCGATGCTTTGGGCAATCCAATAGACGGCAAAGGAGCAATTGAAACCAGTGAAACCTCACCGATTGAAAAAATCGCACCGGGTGTTATTGCGCGTAAATCAGTCGATCAACCGGTACAAACAGGCTTAAAGTCTATTGATGCCATGATTCCAATTGGCCGTGGCCAACGGGAATTAATTATTGGTGATAGACAAACCGGTAAAACGGCTATTGCACTAGATGCGATTATTAATCAGAAAGGCACAGGGATTACCTGTGTTTATGTCGCCATCGGTCAAAAGCAATCATCTGTTGCCAATGCGGTTCGTAAGTTGGAAGAGCACGGTGCAATGGAGCATACCATTGTGGTGGTTGCATCGGCTTCAGAGTCCGCGGCATTGCAATATATTGCCCCTTATACCGGTTGCTCAATGGGTGAATTCTTTCGCGATCGCGGCGAAGACGCTTTAATTATTTACGATGATTTAACAAAACAAGCCTGGGCATATCGTCAGGTTTCTTTGTTATTGAGACGCCCACCGGGACGTGAAGCCTATCCCGGGGATGTGTTCTATTTACATTCTCGTTTATTAGAACGTGCAGCCAGAATTAATGAAGCAGCCGTAGAAGAATTAACGGGTGGTAAAGTAAAAGGTAAGACGGGTTCTTTGACTGCATTACCTATTATTGAAACTCAAGCCGGTGATGTATCAGCCTTTGTACCGACTAACGTAATTTCGATTACCGATGGTCAGATTTTCTTGGAATCTGATCTATTTAATGCCGGTATTCGTCCTGCGGTTAATGCTGGATTATCTGTATCTCGGGTTGGCGGTGCGGCGCAAACGAAGATCATTAAAAAACTCGGTGGTGGTGTACGACTTGATTTAGCGCAATACCGTGAGTTAGCGGCATTTGCACAGTTCGCATCAGACCTAGATGAAAGCACACGTAAACAGATCGAGCGGGGTCAACGGGTCACTGAGTTGATGAAGCAGGATCAGTATTCACCGTTATCAGTAGCGGAGATGGCTATTTCGTTATTTGCTGCAAACGAAGGTTATCTTGATGAACTAGAAATTACGGAGGTTCGTAGCTTTGAAAGTGCACTGCATGGTTATATGAAATCGAAACATAAGGCATTAGTCAATGAGATTAATAAGACCGGTAATTTCTCTGATGATATTTCAGGTCGAATTCGTGCGGCAATTGATGCCTTTGTTAAAACACAAAGCTGGTAAACGGATCAGATAATGGCAGTTGGAAAAGAAATACGCACCAAAATTGCAAGTATTAAAAATACGCAAAAGATTACCCGCGCGATGGAAATGGTGGCGGCAAGTAAAATGCGTAAAACGCAAGATCGAATGCGTGCAACGCGTCCTTATGCAGAAAAGATTGCAAAAATTATTAAGCATTTGGCACACGCGCATCCAGAATATAAGCATCCTTTTCTGGTTGAAAAAAAGCAATGCAAACGTATCGGTTTGATCGTGATTTCGTCAGACCGGGGTTTGTGTGGTGGTTTGAATTCAAACCTGTTTAGAAAAACTGTAGCTCAAATGCAGCAATGGAATTCTGAACAGATCGAAATTGATATTTGTACGATTGGGCAAAAAGGCGCAGGTTATTTCAGAAATATTAGTGCCAATATCATCGGCCAGAGTGAAAAATTGGGTGATACACCACACCTAGCAGACATCGTTGGTATTATCAAAATTATGCTTGATGGATATGAGCAAGGTACTATTGATGAGATTCATGTGGTTCATAATCAGTTCGTTAACACGATGAAGCAAGATCCGCAAATCAAGCAATTAGTCCCCGTTAAGGCAGAAGAAATTCAGGAAGAATTGAAAGGAAGCTGGGATTATATTTACGAGCCAGACGCGGTTGACGTCCTAGACGCTTTAATGGTGCGCTATATTGAGTCCATTGTTCTTCAGGGTTTAATAGAGAATAATGCTTGTGAACAAGCCGCACGGATGGTGGCAATGAAGAGTGCATCTGATAATGCGGGTACATTGATTGACGAATTACAGTTGGTTTATAACAAAGCAAGACAAGCGGCTATTACACAAGAAATATCAGAAATTGTTGCAGGGGCTGCAGCCGTTTAATGTGGGCAAATTAATTTAAATATTTAGGTACATAGAGGACTATATAATGAGTTCGGGTAAAATCGTACAGATCATTGGCGCCGTCGTTGACGTGGAATTTTCGCGTGAAGAATTACCGAAGGTTTATGACGCGTTAATTATTGAAGTAAAAGATATTGTTTTAGAAGTTCAACAACAGCTCGGTGACGGTGTTGCCAGAACGATTGCGATGGGATCAACGGATGGGTTAAGTCGTGGAATGGCTGTTAAAAATACAGGTGCTGCTATTTCGGTTCCTGTTGGTCAGAAGACATTAGGCCGAATCATGAATGTTTTAGGTCAGCCGATTGATGAAAAAGGACCTATTGGTGAAAAAGAAAAATGGGAAATTCATCGTAAAGCGCCCAGTTATGAAGATCAAGCACCTGCTAATGAATTATTAGAAACGGGTATTAAAGTAATTGATTTGGTCTGTCCGTTTGCTAAAGGCGGTAAGGTCGGTTTATTTGGTGGAGCCGGTGTAGGTAAGACGGTTAATATGATGGAGTTAATCCGGAATATTGCGATAGAACACAGTGGTTTTTCTGTATTTGCAGGTGTGGGTGAGAGAACACGAGAAGGTAATGATTTTTATCATGAAATGACGGATTCGAATGTTATTGATAAGGTCTCGTTAGTTTATGGTCAAATGAATGAGCCACCTGGAAACCGTTTACGTGTTGCCTTAACGGGTTTAACCATGGCAGAATATTTCCGTGACGAAGGCCGTGATGTTTTATTTTTTGTAGATAATATTTATCGTTACACACTAGCGGGTACTGAGGTATCAGCATTATTAGGACGGATGCCATCAGCAGTAGGGTATCAGCCTACCTTGGCTGAAGAAATGGGTGTTTTACAAGAACGTATTACTTCAACTAAAACGGGTTCAATTACCTCGATACAAGCGGTTTATGTACCCGCTGATGATTTGACTGATCCATCACCGGCGACTACATTTGCGCATTTAGATGCGACAGTGGTATTGTCTCGCCAAATTGCTGAGTTGGGTATTTATCCTGCGGTTGACCCATTAGATTCAACCAGTCGTCAATTAGATCCACAAGTCATTGGTGATGAGCATTATGAAGTGGCACGAAATGTACAAGGGATTTTGCAGCGTTATAAAGAATTGCGTGATATTATCGCAATTTTAGGGATGGATGAATTATCTGAGGAAGATAAGCTAACCGTTACGCGTGCTCGTAAAATTCAAAAATTCTTATCGCAACCTTTCTTTGTTGCAGAGGTATTTACTGGTGCACCGGGTAAGTATGTTTCACTTAAAGATACGATTGCGGGCTTTAAGGGGATTATCGACGGTCAATACGATGATCTTCCTGAGCAGGCCTTTTATATGGTGGGAACCATTGATGAAGCCATAGAAAAAGCTCAAAAGATGAATGCTTAATATCAGAACGAGAACGTAAAAAATGACGATGACGGTACACGTAGATATAGTAAGTGCAGAAGGAGAGATTTTTTCAGGGCTTGCTGAGATGGTCTTTGCACCCGCTGAAATGGGCGAGGTAGGTATTGCACCACGTCACGCTCCATTTATCTCAAATTTGGTTCCCGGAGAAGTTCGTGTCAAGGTTAGTGAGGGGGAAAGCCATCCCTTTTATGTTTCCGGCGGCCTTATTGAGGTACAGCCACATCTCGTGACTATTTTAGCGGATACAGTCATCAGAGCGGCCGATATTGATGAGTCTGTAGCGCTTGAAGCACGGGCAAGAGCTGAAGAGGCCTTAGCAGATAAAACGGCCTCGGTTGATTATGCTAAGGCACGTTCTGAATTAGCACAGGCGGTTATGCAACTGCAGACCTTAAATAGATTAAGACGCAGATCGCGATAGTTTTGACGTACAACTAAATTTAAAACCCGGCAGCTCTGGAAAAGACTGTCGGGTTTTTTTATATTAGTCATTAATAATATTATGTTATACATTAAAAATACAGTAGCTTAATAATTGAATTTTATCCATTGTAATAAGTGTAATTAAGTAAAGGAATGTCATGCCATTAGAGCTAGTAAAACCAGGAAATAATATCCCCGATGACTTTAATGTCATCATTGAAATTCCTGCGCAGAGTTTTCCAGTTAAATATGAGATCGATAAAGATTCAGCCACATTATCGGTCGATCGCTTTATGGGTACAGCCATGCAGTACCCGACTAATTATGGTTATATCCCGCAAACTCTATCAGGTGATGGTGACCCGGTCGATGTATTAGTTATCACACCGGTTCCATTATTGGCTCGGTGTGTTGTTCGCTGTCGATCCGTGGGCTTATTGGATATGACCGATGAGGCAGGTAAGGACCCAAAAATCCTGGCAGTGCCTATTGTTTCATTGACCTCCTATTACAATCAGGTTAATGATTTTCACGATTTACCCCGCGCTTCACTCGATACCATTAGTCATTTCTTTGAGCATTACAAAGATTTAGAGGAGGGTAAATGGGTGCGAATAGACGGTTGGTTGGGTCGGGAACATGCGGTTGAGGAGATTAATTCATCGATTAGTGCATATAATCAACAGAACAAATATTTACAACAAGATACAACTGTAGTGACGCAGTCAGAACAGCTGGAAAACATGAAAGTTTAGAGCGATTCGGTGTCAGGAAAGGACTACATATGGCAATAAAAAGCATTATTTTAGCAGCGGGTAAAGGAACACGAATGCGTTCTATGCGGCCTAAGGTACTTCACCTCTTGGCCGGAAAGCCCTTGGTTGAACATGTTTATGACCTTTGCCTGAAACTGGAAGATAATACAATTACAATTGTTTATGGTTATGGTGGTGAGACCGTGCGAAAGCATTTGGCATCATTATCGGTGAACTGGGTCGAACAAGAAGAACAATTGGGAACTGGACATGCGGTGCAGCAAGCAGAAAGCCAAATCAATGATAACGACACGGTTTTGATATTGTATGGTGATGTGCCTTTATTGAAGTTAGCAACGGTTGAGGCATTACTGGCTAATGTATCAGAAAAGACGTTGGCATTATTAACGGTTGAGCTTGAAAATCCGAAAGGATACGGGCGCATTGTTAGAGACAGCGCTAATCAAGTAATAAATATTACGGAAGAAAAAGATGCGTCAGAGTTAATTCAACAGATTAATGAAGTTAATACCGGTATTTTAGCGGTAGCAGGGGCGTCATTAAAACGGTGGCTAGGGTTATTAGAAAATGATAATACCCAGAACGAATATTATCTGACTGATATCATCGCGTTGGCAGTTAGCGATGGTATTGAAATTAAAACCAGTCAACCGCTTCATGCCAGTGAAGTCTTAGGCGTTAATAGTAAAATCCAATTAAGTTATTTGGAGCGCGTTTATCAGATACAACAGGCTGAAACGTTAATGTTACAAGGGTTAACGTTAGCAGACCCTAGCCGTTTTGATCTTCGGGGTCAGGTAAAGCAACTGGGCCAGGATGTTTTTATTGATGTTAATGTGATATTAGAGGGGAGTATTGAGCTAGGGGATGCGGTTACTATTGGTCCTAATTGTAGTATTAAAAATGCCACTATAGCCAACGGTGTTGAGATATTGGCGAATTGTGTGATTGAGGATGCAACTATTGGTACTGATTCACGGATTGGACCTTTTGCACGCATCAGGCCTGCAGCAGACATTAAGGCGTCTGTACATATAGGAAATTTTGTTGAAGTTAAGAAGTCAATCATCAATCAGGGCAGTAAGGTTAACCATTTAAGTTATATCGGTGATTGTCAAATAGGAGTTGGTGTCAATGTGGGTGCCGGGACGATTACCTGTAATTACGACGGCATTAATAAGTCACAAACAATTATTGAAGACGGTGCTTTTATCGGTTCAAGTACCCAATTAGTTGCACCGGTGACCGTGGGTAAGAATTCGACCATTGCGGCGGGGTCAACGATTACTAAAGATACTCCGGAGGAACAGTTAACATTAAGTCGGGCAAAACAAGTCACTATAAAGGGTTGGCAGCGCCCGGTTAAGAAAGGATAGCTTATGTGTGGAATTGTCGGGGCGATTAGCCAGCGAGATACAGTCCCTATTTTGTTGGAAGGGTTGAGCCGCTTAGAGTATAGGGGTTATGATTCAGCCGGACTTGCCGTGATCGCAGATAATGAAATACATCGAAATCGGCAGATCGGGAAGGTGAGTCAACTGAAATCGGCATTACGTGATCATCCCTTTCAGGGTCAGGTCGGTATTGCTCATACCCGTTGGGCCACGCATGGTAAGCCTTCGATAGAGAATGCACATCCCCATATTTGTCAGAATCGTGTAGCGATTGTTCATAACGGTATTATTGAAAATCATGAGCAATTAAGAAAAAAACAGCAGCAGTTGGGTTATCGCCTTAATTCTGAAACCGATTCGGAAGTCATTGTGAATGAAATCGTTGAGCAAATGGCAGGTTCAACTGATTTATTATTAGCAGTCAAGAAAACACTCAAGCATTTAACAGGTGCCTATGCGCTCGGGATTATAGCGCGAGATAATCCTGAACAACTTATTGCGTGTCGTAAAGGCAGTCCTTTGGTGATTGGCATCGGGATCGGTGAATATTTTATAGCTTCAGATATTGCCGCTTTACTGCCGGTGACACAGCGATTTATTTTTTTAGAAGAGGGCGATGTTGCCGAATTAAGTTGTGAAAAAATTACTATTTATAATGCACTTGATGAGCCGGTAGACCGGCCCATACAAGAAAGCAAATTAAGTGCAGAGACAGTAGAAAAAGGCCCCTTTCGTCATTACATGTTGAAAGAAATTTATGAGCAACCACTGGCGATAGAGCAGGCGTTAGCAGGCCGGATAATCGAAGGGCGATTAAATGAATGCTCGTTTGGACACAATGCCAGTGAGATTTTTAATCAAATAAAATCGGTGCAAATTTTAGCGTGTGGCACCAGCTATCATGCTGGGTTAATAGCCAGATATTGGTTTGAAAAATCAGCACGCTTGCCTTGTTCGGTTGAAGTAGCAAGCGAATTTAGATACCGTTATCCGATTATTAATAAAGACACCTTGATTGTAACGTTGTCTCAATCCGGAGAAACGGCTGATACCTTAGCGGCATTGCAGGAAGCTAAGCGATTAGGGGCGGCGTATTCATTAGCTATCTGTAATGTGCCGGAGAGTTCGTTGGTGCGGGAGTCTGATTTAGTCATGCTAACGAATGCTGGGCCTGAAATAGGTGTTGCCTCTACCAAGTCATTTACGACGCAATTAGTCGTGTTATATTTATTGGTGATAGCCTTAGGCCGGCGCTTTCAGTTAGATGAGAAAACAGAGCTAAAAATCCTCTCAGAATTAAGCGCTTTACCGAAAAATATTGCTACCGTATTAAAGCTTGATAATGAAATTAAACAGTTGTCCGAACGCTTCTCCGATAAACATAATGCCCTTTTTTTGGGGCGGGGGAGTCAATTTCCAGTTGCGATGGAGGGTGCTTTAAAACTTAAGGAGATCTCGTATATTCATGCTGAGGCCTATCCCGCAGGTGAGCTAAAACACGGGCCTTTAGCTCTAATTGATAAGACAATGCCTGTGATTACGGTTGCGCCCAATAATTCATTGTTGGAGAAATTACGTTCTAATATTCAGGAAGTCAGTGCCAGAGGTGGGCAGTTAATTGTTTTTATGGATGAAGATTTATCAGCGATTAATGATGAAAATTTAACAATAATTAAGGTTACATCGGTTGTTAATGAGTTGGCGCCATTGGTGTATACTATCCCCCTTCAGTTACTGGCCTATCACGTTGCGGTACTAAAGGGTACCGATGTCGATCAACCGAGAAATTTAGCAAAATCGGTTACTGTCGAGTAGATTTTAACAGCATGCGCTGAATTGTATATTTTAGCCTACAGCTTTTGTCAGCTATTTCCCATTACATTTTTTTTATTAAAGTCCTAAAATAAAACTGTCGAATCTTGAAATAGGGGGAACCCACATTTTGAGTACAAAGGTTTTTTAATGGAATAGTCCTGCAATTTTGCAAGGGAACGCATTCTCAATACCTCTACCTCCGCTGATCGACTTGTAGGTTTGCCATAGGGACATGGCAAACCTATTTTCATAGTAGATTTAGTTAAAGATTACGGATACCGGCGATAAAGTAACTACGTTGCAAGAAAATCATTTGCAAAATAACGGCTTTAAATAAAGCGAATAGTACTTGGGGTACAAAATACAGAGTGTATTGTGTGCTGATAAGCACGAGTTAGATATGAGAAAGGGTGTTTTAATGTGAGTATTCGCTTAGTTATTTTAGCTGCAATTGATGAGGGTGCTGTCACTTCGGGTTAAATCACCGAGAAGTTGGACATTAACGGGCGCTCATTTCATAATTCAATACGGTTTATGATCAATCAAGGATGGTTACTATCGTTCTCGGAAACAGGTCGAAATAATTTTACAGGGTATACGGTCACGATTTTGGGTCGGGAAAAGCTCGAGAAGAAGATGATTGATACCCGGCCTGATGAGCATAAGAGCTTGTAGCCTGATTATAATCGTATGCGTCAATATTTACAGGTTAGTTTTGATATAAGTAATACCCAGTTGGTTGGTCTTTGGAACGATAATACTGATTTTTATTTACCCTATGAAGGTGAGAATGAATTTCGTTGTTTAGGTGAGTGACCGTTTTAAGCATTTTCTCAATGAGCGTTAACTTTAATTAGTTTTACAGAAATTATAGTGACTTAAAGAAACCTGCATGATCTTTATGGTGATGTGGGTTTTTTTATGTTTGTTATTCCGATAAAAGGTATGGTATTAGTCTTTTTTGAATTGGCCTTGTAAAAAGAGCTGATTTAAAAGTGTGATTAAATAAGAAAAGGAGGGAATATGGCATATGAAATAGAGTTTCACATTGATTTTTATCGGCTGGATGGCACGGTAATTACCAAAAAAGGAGTTTATAGATTTGATGATGAGGAAGTAGGCAGTATTGAAGAAGCCTTTGAGTGGTTTTGTCAGGATTTTGCGGATGCATCGGAAGAAGAATTGGTGGCTTGTGACGATATTGATTTTGAAGATATTAAGGAAACGGCGATGGGTATTGATACGATTACCGATACGACTGAAGGTATTAAAGAAGAATATGTTTAGTGTCGGTTGATTTTATGATTATTATGAGTAATAAGTACAGCAGTAAAGTATTTTTTGAAAAAAGTTAATAATTGTTATGATTGAAGATTGGATAAAGTTTTTAACGATTATTTTAAAGAGAAAATGAAGGCCATGAGGAATATTTTTTTATTGTTAATGCTCCACAATGGTATTGTTTTAGCGCAACTACCGGTGACTGATAAGGGTGAATCCGGTACTGAACAGTTATTAAGCGTTGAGCCAGTTCTGATAGCGGATCGTTATTTTGTTATTTTAGATAATGGTGAAAAACAAGCGGTGGAAAATAGCGCCCTTTTAGGCACAGAAGGTTTTGAAACGGTTTGGTATTTACATGATCAAAAAGCTTGGGAAGGGGTACGCGAGAGCACCGAATTAGAGGGATTGGTGACGCAATGGTATGAGAATGGACAGAAAAAACAAGAGAATAATTATCGCGATGGTCTGTTACATTCAGATCAGTTTTTTTGGTATGAGAATGGTCAATTAGCACGTTATGAGCATTATCAGAAGGGTCAATTACACGGGCGTTTTAGTCAGTGGTATGAAAATGGGCACCGTAAGCAGGAAGCGAATTATACGGAAGGGTTGCTGGATAAAACAAATTTTATTTGGTATCCAGAGGGGCAACTTGCAGAATTAGGCGGTTATCTTGAGGGTGAACTCGATGGTTTTGTTTTATTGTTGCATCGCAATGGTCAGAAAAAACAAGAAGGTTATTTTCGACAAGGGGTAATGGATGGACAAATAA
The DNA here is from genome assembly GCA_012965425.1 of Methylococcaceae bacterium. Taxonomy (GTDB): domain Bacteria; phylum Pseudomonadota; class Gammaproteobacteria; order Methylococcales; family Methylomonadaceae; genus OPU3-GD-OMZ. The sequence continues at coordinate 9,240 of DTSI01000069.1, read as the reverse complement.
CACTGTGGTATGGCAATGGTCAGAAGGCTTGGGATGGTTTTTATCGGCTTGGCCAGTATGATGGTTTGGTTCAGGAGTGGTATGATAACGGCCAATTGGAATGGTCAGCAAATTATAAGGATGGACAGTTGGACGGCGTGTCTACGCGATGGCATCGGGAGGGTACGAAAGCATTTGAACTGAATTATTTGAACGGTATAAGGGATGTGGATTATCAAGTTACCGAGGGTGATAAGGTTGTGCAACCGGTTCGGTCTGCTGACAAGATTCAGCTATTAATTAATCCCTAAATCGTTTTTAAAATCTTCAGGTCGTTTTAAAAAAACCAGTTGTGATTGACCTTGTTGAAAGGGTTTTCCCGTAGTCGGTAATATCAGTTTTGCGAGATTGCAGGTGGTGACTATTTTTCCAGAATTCAATTCGTATTCATAGGTTTCTGTCAGCCAGTTTAATAATTGTTCAAACCCCGGGTTGTGGCCAACCAAGAGTACACGTTGATAGCGGTTATCAACGGTTGTAAGTATCTTAAGAATATCAGCAACCGATGCAAGATAAAGGCGGTCGTGATTATGGACAGGTAAGTGGTCGCGTAATGATTTCGTTGCTATTTGTATGGTTTCCAGCGCGCGTGCAGCCGGTGAACACAGAATATAATCAGGATGATTTTCTGGATTTTTCTGGAGCCATTTTCCAAGTAGTTGGGCATTAGCTTCGCCGCGAGAGTTAAGGGGCCGATTGATATCGGAACATTGTGTAGACCAGTCTGATTTTGCGTGTCTTAGCAGTAATAATTGTTTCATTTTCAGAGGTAGGTGATGTTGAGTATGGTGTAGGTTTTTTTACCGTATTCGGTGGAAATTGAGACCGTATCGTGGGTAGATTTTCTTAATAAGGCCTTGGCCAGTGGAGAGTCTAAGCTGATGTTACCAGGGCATGTTATTTCATCGGACCCGACTATTCGGTATTGCACAGTCGTGTTTTGGTCATTTTTAAGAGATACTTGAGCGCCAAAAAAAATACGCGTCAGATCCGAGGGTTGTTCTCGGATGACTTTAAGATTAGGCAGTCTTTTTTGCAGGTAACGGATACGACGATCAATTTCACGTAGTTCTTTTTTTCGATAAATATATTCGGCATTTTCAGAACGGTCGCCTTCAGCGGCGGCGGCCGATAAGGCCTCGGTTACACTTTTGCGTTTCTGCCAGTGGTTTTTTAATTCAAGTTGTAATGTCTCAAAACCTTCAGCGCTAATGTAAGGCGAGGATTGTGGGGGTGGCGGTCTCCATCGGCCCATAGTAACAGTGAGCCTTAACCGGGCTTGTGGGTGATGGGTTGAACCAGTAGCCAAGGCTTTACCACAACGGTCCAGGTTGTAATATCGTTGGCAAGCCATTCTTTGGCTTGGTTATCGGTGACCGGGTGAATGGTTTTATTAGTCATGGCTTGTTTAATGAGGGTTCTATTGTCTGCAGCAATATGTTGTGCGGTACTGATAAGGTCCAGTTCGGGTGCAATGTAGATGGTTTGACCCGCTGCAAAAAAACGTTGTAGTTCAGACCACTTCATTTTTGCTGTTTCTTGGTTGATTTTTTCCTGGTCAATAGCCCGGTCGTGTGGGAATGCGGTCATAGTTGAAGGTTAATACCGTTAATAGCCTGAGTCATGGACAGTTTATATTTTTTTTGGGCGGAAGACACGACCTTGTCAAAATAATAAACAAAGGGAAGGCCGTTATAGTTGGTACAAGGAGTGCGAGTATGGTGAGATATTTCGAGTGAAACATTTTGTTAAGGTTATTTTTTAAGTGTGCTCCAGAGAGTAACGAGGACAAAATTAAGAGGCCAGTGCTAACAATTTAACGCTAAAAAAGGTAGAATTAAAAAGTTTATACGTTGCTTTATGGCGCTGACTTAATTAGTTGAGGAATGGTAAATATTTTGGAGAAAAAACTAAATACAGATGATCTTCGTATTAGTGAAACAAAGGAGGTCATTGTTCCTGAGGCGGTTCATCGTGAATTACCGATTATAGAGTCGGCGGCGAAGACTGTTTTGAAGGCTAGACAAGATATTCACCAAGTTCTTAGTGGTGAAGATGACCGTTTGGTTGTCGTTGTGGGCCCTTGTTCTATTCATGATCCAGAGGCCGCATTGGCCTATGCTAAACGCTTGACTCAGATTAAAAAGAGCTTTCAGGGCGAGTTAATTATAATCATGCGGGTTTATTTTGAGAAACCGCGTACCACAGTGGGTTGGAAGGGGTTAATTAACGATCCTGATTTAGATGCCAGTTTTAATATCAATAAGGGTTTACGTGTTGCGCGTAAATTGTTGGTGGACGTTAATAGTTTAGGTGTGCCAGCAGCGACGGAATATTTAGACTTAATCACCCCACAATATGTTTCTGATTTAATTTCTTGGGGCGCAATTGGTGCCAGAACGACTGAGAGTCAAGTACACAGAGAGTTAGCATCGGGTTTGTCTTGCCCCGTTGGTTTTAAGAATGCAACCGACGGTACTGTTAAAATTGCTGTGGATGCGATTGGTTGTGCAAGGAGTCCGCATCATTTCTTATCGTTGACCCATGCCGGGCATTCAGCTATTTTTTCGACAATGGGTAATGAGGACACCCATTTGATTTTAAGAGGCGGTCATGATGGTCCAAATTATGATGCGGTGGGTGTGGATCAAGCAGCAAATGTATTAGAAAATGCACAATTAGTGCCAAACATTATGATAGATTTTAGCCATGCTAATAGCATGAAACAGTGTCACCGTCAGCTTTTGGTGGGTGAGGATGTTGCCGGCCAGATTGGCGGTGGAGACAATCGCATTATTGGCGCGATGATTGAAGGTCATCTGGTTGCCGGTCGTCAAGATGTCACAAGCAGTAGGCCATTGGTGTATGGGCAGAGTATAACGGATGCTTGTCTGGGCTGGGAAGACACCATTGATTTGCTGAAAGTGTTAGTAGATGCCGTGATAAAACGTAGAAAAAGTAATCAGATTAAAGGTTAACAGTATGGATATTTATGTAAACGGTGAGAAAAAAGCACTGAAAGAAGGTTTAAGTATTGCAGAGCTCGTCAGTGACTTAGGTTATGAAAATAAGCGTATAGCTGTTGAGTTGAATAAGGAAATCTTACCTTTTGATCAATATGTGAGTAAGATTTTGAGTGCTAATGATCGTTTAGAAATCGTGCAAGCTATCGGGGGGGGACAAAGCGATGCATTCACCATCGCAGATAAAACTTTTCATTCACGCTTGTTAGTCGGTACAGGTAAATATAAAGATTTAAGTGAAACTTACTTGGCGATTGAGGCCAGTGGTGCCGAGATTGTAACGGTTGCTATACGACGAATGAATATTGGTCAAAATCCTGATGAACCAAATTTGCTCGATATTATTTCACCGGATAAATTTACTATTTTACCGAATACGGCAGGGTGTTATACGGTTGATGATGCCGTTCGTACTTGCCGCTTAGCCAGAGAGCTTTTAAACGGCCACCGTTTGGTTAAATTGGAAGTTTTAGGCGATGAAAAAACACTCTTCCCCGATATAGTGGCGACATTAGAAGCAGCTAAAATATTGGTTGCGGATGGTTTTGATGTGATGGTTTATACCAATGATGACCCTATTGTTGCCAAGCAATTGGAGGATATTGGTTGTGTTGCAGTTATGCCATTGGCAGCGCCAATTGGGTCCGGCTTGGGAATACGAAATCCTTATAATATTTTGACTATTGTTGAGAATGCTAGTGTTCCTATTTTAGTCGATGCGGGCGTTGGTACTGCCTCAGATGCGGCAGTTGCAATGGAATTAGGCTGTGCGGGTGTGCTCATGAATACGGCCATTGCGGAAGCGCAACAACCTATTTTAATGGCCTCGGCAATGAGAAAAGGGATTGAAGCGGGCAGAGAAGCGTATCGAGCGGGACGGATGCCACGGAAGCGATTTGCATCAGCATCGTCACCGATTGATGGGTTATTTTTGTAAGTTAAAAGGGCGGTTTGGTTTGTCTAATCGGCACACTCTTTGCTTTAATGCGGCTGAGTTAAATGGCTCGCCTTTTTTGTATGACTTCTGTGTAAATACCGAATGCTTGATCCATTAAAAATTAACACGCCGGCTATCCGTAGCTTTATAAGGCGGCAGGGGCGAATTACGCCGGGGCAACAGTATGCATTGGAGCAGTGGTGGGATAAATACGGTTTACCTTATGAAAAACCATTAGAGACAACGTCGATTTTTGGTCGGCAAGCCCCGTTGATTGTCGAGATAGGTTTTGGCAATGGCCAAGCACTTGCTGAAATGGCGCGAGCTAATTCGGAACAAGATTATATTGGTATCGAGGTTCACCGACCGGGCGTTGGACATTTATTATTGGCTCTTGAGAATAACCAAACCGATAATGTCAGGGTGTTTTGTCATGATGCAATAGAGATTTTATCGGAAAAAATTAGTGATAATAGCTTATCAGGATTGCAGCTTTTTTTTCCAGACCCGTGGCCGAAAAAACGGCACCATAAAAGGCGTATTGTTAACAGTCATTTTATTGCATTAGTGAGTCAAAAGCTGAGACTCGGTGGTTATTTACATATGGCGACCGATTGGCAAGCGTATGCCGAGGTTATGTTAGCGGTTACCGGAGAAAGCAAAAATTTATTTAATGAAAGTCCCAGTGGTGACTTTTGTCCGCGTCCGGATTATCGACCACTGACAAAATTTGAGAGTCGGGGTATTCGTTTAGGACACGGTGTTTGGGATCTTATCTTTCGTAAAGTCTAAGACGTTATACCGTAGGTGTTTTGATATTCAGTGATGATCGCTAATTTATCTTTAAATTGGGGTTGCTGAGTCAGGTAGCTAATGATTGTTTCCAGATTAATGATAGAAATAACCGGTATCTTGAATTCTTCTTCTACTGCGGCAATTGCGGAGCGATTATTGGGGCCTTTTTCTTGGCGGTCTAAAGCAATTAAAACACCGCAAGGGGTTGCGCCTGCTTGCGTGATGATTTCAACAGACTCACGGACGGATGTACCGGCAGTGATGACGTCATCTAAAATTAGGATTTGACCGTGTAAGGGTGCCCCGACGAGGGCGCCGCCTTCGCCATGGTCTTTGACTTCTTTACGGTTAAAGGTGAAGGGGGTATCTTTTTTAAGCAGTTGGCTACAGGCGATTGATGTTGTACTGACCAAAGGAATACCTTTGTAGGCCGGGCCATAAAGAACATCAGGATTTAAATCTGATTGTTGTAGGGCTAGGGCATAGAATTCACCTAATTTTCCAAGTTGTTTCCCCGTGTTAAACAATCCGGTATTAAAAAAATAAGGACTTTTACGGCCAGATTTTAAGGTGAATTCACCAAATTTGAGTACATGCGCATCCAGAGCGTAAGCAATAAAGTCTTTTTGGAAATCAAGCATAATCTTAAATTGATTTAAATAGTTACGCCGTTATTATACATGGGGTTAAGGTGAAACGGGGGGCGCTTTAATCGACAAAAAATTGTTCTAAGATGCGGTCGACAAAATTCCAGCCCTGAGTGGTGCAACGGACATGGTTTTGATTAAGAGTCAATAATTCCAAGTCGATGCATTGTTGTAATGCCGGGTAGAGTGATGAACTCGGTAGCCCTGTTTTATTTTGGTAATCAGAAAGATGAAAGCCTTGGGTTAAGCGCAGTTGATTCATGAGATATTCTAACGGTAATTCAATGGTTGCAATCGTCGAGCAGTTGCCAATGCGTTTATCACTGCCTGCGGCGTTAAGATAGTGTTGTGGATTTTTGAGCTTCCAATAACGGTAGAGGCTATCGGGTGTCTGCTGGCTGATCTTACCATGGGCGCCGGCACCAATACCGAGGTAATCACCAAAGGTCCAGTAATTAAGGTTATGTTGGCATTGCTTATTTAATTGTGCGTATGCAGATATTTCATATTGCTGAAAATGGTGTTCACTTAAGTGTTGTTGGCAAATTGTTTGTGTGTGAAAGATGTCATCATCAGGTGGCAGTGTTGGGGGAAACTTATGGAAATAGGTATTAGGTTCAAGGGTTAATTGGTAGAAGGAAATATGGCTGGGTTGTAATGAAATGGCTGTTTTTATATCAGAAAGGCTGGTTTTTAGAGAGCCCTCGGGTAAACCAAACATTAAATCAAGATTAAAATTATTGAATCCAGCCGAGTGTGCTATTGCTCCGGCATTCATAGCCATTTGGCTAGTATGGCTGCGACCTAGGTTCTTCAGTAATGAATCATTAAAGCTTTGAATGCCGATAGAGAGTCGGTTAATACCGGCGCCCTTAAAGTCTGAAAATTTTTGATTTTCAAAAGTATTTGGGTTGGCTTCGAGGGTGATTTCCGCCGTGGTGTTGACGGGGATTAGTTTTTTAATATTTTCTAATAAAGCGTGAATAGCATCTGGGGAAAAAAGGCTGGGGGTACCGCCACCCATGAAAATACTCTCAATCGTTCGGGACTCTTTAAAGAAGTTAATATCTTGTTCGAGGTCTGTTAGTAATGCATTGATGTATTTTTGTTCCGGCAGTTCTCCGGTAAATTCATGCGAATTAAAATCACAATAAGGGCATTTTTTAAGGCACCATGGAAAGTGTATATACAGGCTTAAAGGAGTGGATTGAGTAGGCTTCATAGACGCTGTCGGCAGCGATAAGTCATTAATCGGCAGATTAAGGTCTTAGTTGTTGTTGAAATTGTTGTAAGGCTTGGCCACGGTGGCTTAAGCTATTTTTTATTTCTGCGCTAAGTTCTGCGGAACTACAGTTTTGTTCAGGAACCCAAAAGATGGGGTCATAGCCAAAGCCATTTTCTCCCTTGGGTTCAAATAAGATTTGTCCTTCCCAAACACCCTGGGCAATGATGGGACAAGGATCGTCAGGGTGTTTTAGAAAAGCGATGACACAAATAAATCGGGCGCTACGTTTTGTTATTGGCGTGTCGCCTAATTGTTGTAAAACTTTGGCAAGATTTTGGGCATCGCTTGCTTTTGCACCGGCATAACGCGCAGAAATGACACCCGGTGCACCGTCAAGAGCATCAACAACCAGTCCTGAATCATCGGCAATAGCGGGACGTTGACACCAGGTGGTTGCATGACGTGCTTTGATCAGAGCATTCTCAATAAATGTCTGCCCCGTTTCTTCAGCCTCTGTCAGGTTAAATTGTGATTGGGGAATAATAACGTGTTGGTTTAATATGGCCTGTATTTCACGAATTTTGCCAACATTCCCGCTGGCTAAAATAATTTCTTGGGTATGGGCTGACATGTTGTTTAGCTCAGTGCCTCACGTTGAAGCGTTAATAGCTGGGAGATACCGGCTTCTGCCAAAGTAGTCATTTGATCTAATTCTTCTTTTCGAAACGCGTGACCTTCAGCCGTGCCTTGAATTTCTATAAATGCACCGGCATCATTCATCACGATATTCATGTCGGTTTCAGCATTACTGTCTTCTTGGTAATCAAGGTCTAGGACCGGAACGCCTTGATAAATACCGACTGAAACTGATGCAATTTGACCAATGATGGGGTTGTTCTTAATTTTCCGTTCGGCCAGTAATTGATTGATCGCGAGATTTAATGCGACAAACCCTCCGGTAATTGCAGCCGTACGTGTGCCGCCATCGGCTTGCAATACATCGCAGTCTATCGTGATGGTTTTTTCACCTAAATAGTCGAGACGCATTGCGGCACGCAGTGAGCGGCCAATAAGGCGTTGAATCTCCAGAGTGCGTCCTCCCTGTTTGCCCATACTTGCTTCCCGTTTCATACGACTATGTGTTGACCGAGGTAGCATGCCGTATTCTGCAGTAACCCAGCCTTGTCCAGATCCTTTCAGAAAGCGAGGAATACGATTTTCAACGCTGGCATTACAAAGGACACGCGTTTCGCCGAATTCAATTAATACAGAACCTTCAGCGTGTTTGGTATAGCCACAGGTAATGTTAATGTCTCTTAGTTGGTTGGGGGTGCGTCCGCTGGGTCTCATGAGTCTGCCTTGCTAAAAATTGAACGATTATACCGCATTTACCAATCAAAGACGGCTTGGGTGAGGTGCACGGTAACGATCTGCGACACTTAAGTCGTTATTTACTCTAACAGTACTTTATAATAATGAGCGTTAAGATGAATTAATTTTTTTAGATTGCCCAGTTTACTATGATTAAAAGTATGACAGCCTTTGCGAGCGGTGAAAGTCGTATCGAGCAGATGACCCTTTACTGTGAATTGCGTTCAGTTAATCATCGCTATAGTGATGTGATGTTAAAATTGCCAGAACTTTTTAAGTTTGCTGAACCCGATATTCGTGCATTACTGGGGCAATCGTTAAGCCGTGGTAAAATTGAGTGCGTATTGAATTATAAGAAAGTAACAGCCGCAACTTCAATGGTACATATTAATTCTAACGTTGTTCAGGCGATAATTTCAGCGACTGAAGAAATAGAAGGGATGATGAAAAAACCGCAAGTGATTTCGGCATTAGATATTTTAATGTTTCCGGGTGTGCAGGTAGAGGAGGAAGTACCGGTTGATGATTTAGCACCGGTTGTTAGTGCTCTTGTGAAGGAGACGTTAACAGAGCTGGTGGCATTAAGGGTACGAGAAGGCGCTGAATTAGCATTATTGCTTAAGCAGCGATCTCAACAAATGCAACATTTTGTTGACCGTGCATTCATCCGTCTTCCGGAGGTGCTACAACAGATTCGTCAACGAATGGATAGACGAATTGAAGAGTTGTCGATTGATCCTGACCCAGACCGGCTGGAACAAGAGATGGTGTTAATTACTCATAAGCTGGATGTGGCTGAAGAGTTAGACCGATTGACAACCCACCTTAAGGAAGTTGAGTATAATTTAAATCAAAATCAACCGGTAGGCAGGCGCCTTGATTTCTTAATGCAGGAAATGAATCGTGAGGCAAATACTTTAGGCTCTAAATCAGGCGATAAGGAAATGACGCAAATTGCAATTGAGCTTAAAGTATTAATAGAACAAATGAGAGAGCAGATCCAGAATATAGAGTGATAGCCAAGATAATATGAGATAGTTTGATGAAATTAATTCAATTCATTGTGACTGTATTGTTAACTGTTTGCACTCAAGTTAATGTTGTCAGTGCCGATGTTAATGGCTATTATCGGGGTACAAAGACGGTTCAGCAGTTTCTTCTTAAGGTCTATCCCACCCTCTCTGAACCACCCGTACCACCCGT
>DTSI01000068.1 GCA_012965425.1 Methylococcaceae bacterium | reverse complement strand
GTCGTCCGTCGTTACAGCAGGGGGATTTTTGAAGAAACACGATAAAACTTTTAGTGTTGAGGGGTCAGCGGTAGTACTGATGAGCCTCACACTAGAAGGAGATTCAGATTATCTCGCCGATCATGTCTGGTCAATAGGTTCTTGAAGGTGTTTTTACTAATCTGTTATTTGCCACATTTCGTTATCATTTTTTAGGTGATATGACCTAAAAAAATGGACTTTGTGACATGTTGTCGCGCGTCAATATGACACATTTTCAGGGGTAGTTTTTTCCCGTAATATTTATTCAACAGTTCATAAACCTCCTTAGCTTTTGAACAGTTAATTAGAATTTTTTAAGTTTTGGTAACCAGTCGATATTCTTGCGAATGTTTTATCTGTACTCCCCCTCACGGCTGGTTACCTTTTTAAAAGTTAACTTACTTTCCAAATGGACCATTGTGTAAAAAATGGTCAGTCCTGCAAAGGTTTGAAGTAGAGCAATTACTTAGCCTTCATTTAACCAAGTTGTCCTCAAGGTTATCCACAGAGATTGTGGAAAAAGGGTATTGGTTAAGCCTTTTTTAGAAATTCAATCGCCAACGATTTTTCATTGAGTTGAAAGCATTTTATTTCAATGTTTCTAAAAATTTTGGCTTCAAGGCTTGCGACCTTCATTAACCATTTTTTGTCTGTGACAACAGCAACCTTTAAGATATTTGATAGGCCCATTTCAAATAAATATTTAAACTCTTCGATAACCGCTAAAAGTTCAATGCCTCGGAAGTTCTGTATTTCTTCATAAATGACAATACTCCCGTAACGCTCAGTCTTATTTTTCGCATGGGAAAGTACAATGGATATATCAGCTTTTGTTATCTTTCCTGAAATACAAAAAGCAGTGGCATTCTCAATCCCAATATCAATTATTTTTAGCATTATTTTCCCTATAAACGGTTGAAAAGTTAATTGGCTGCCCCCATCTTTTAATTAAGCATGAGTCTAAACGTAGATCATAGCTTGTAATTTTTACATATTGCTTCTAAAGGAGAATATATTATGACTAGAATTGATTTAACACCCTTATACCGTAGTACTGTTGGTTTTGACCATTTTGCATCTTTACTGGATTCAGCGTTTAGTGCAGATAAAACAGTACCAAATTACCCCCCTTATAATATTGAGGCAATGGATGAAAATCATTATGCTATTACCCTAGCTGTTGCCGGTTTCTCAGAGGATGAGTTTGACCTCCAAGTTGAGAACGGTGTTTTGACTGTGCGTGGTAAGAAGTTAATTGACGAAGATGATCGGAACTATCTGTATCAAGGTATTGCGACACGATCTTTTGAGCGTAAATTTAACTTAGCAGATTATGTTGAAGTTACGGATGCCACAGTTGCCAATGGTCTATTAACTATTCAGTTAGTAAGAGAAATCCCTGAGGCACTGAAACCTCGTAAAATTGCTGTTAACGCAACTCAAGAAGCTATAGAGCGTAAAAAAGAAGCGGCTTAATTCATCACGTGGAAGGCAGGGCTTGTCGAAGCAGACAGGCCTTGCTCAAATTATAAGTAATTAATTTCAGGTTTATGTTGTCGAATTATTGTTGGGCTGTTTTGTTATTTGTGTGTTACGGGCTTTAAGATATTTTTAGGAGCGATGTTATGAATAATTTAAAACATGAGGGACCAAAGGAGCATTCTTCTTCGATTACTAAAAGGCAGTTGTTGTTTGGCCTTCTTTATGGGGTTGCCGTCACCCTTATAGTTATTTTTACGGCGTCTTGGTTTTGATTTTGGTTCTACAAATCAAATGAACTGAAGAGATATCAGTCGGCTAATTACCGGCATTAAACTTTTCATATTATAAGGCGTATTCTGCGAATTGCTGGCGAAGTCCTTTTTAAGGAATAAGTCATTATTCTAGTGGCAGGCAATGGTCGTTTAATTGTCAATTTGTCATAGGATTGATCTAAACTGGGTGATTCTTAAACTAAATCAATTGCCAAAGAATGTTATAAATTATATTGATAATTTAACTTATAGAGAAAATACATGTTGAAAACGACGACTTCTGTTGTTGATGGAAAGCAAATAGTGGAATATCTAGATATTGTTGTGGGTGAAGCCATCCTTGGAGCTAATATTATTAAAGATATTTTTGCTGCTGTTAGAGATTTTGTAGGTGGTCGTTCGGCTGCTTATGAGCAAGAAATGGCAAAAGCCCGGGAAATCGCCTTCAGCGAGATGGAAAACAAAGCCAAATTATTAGGTGCCGATGGTATTGTTGGTATCGATATTGATTATGAGGTTATCGGCTCCAAGGGGAGCATGATGATGGTCTGTGTAAGTGGTACTGCAGTAAAATTTAAAGGCTAAAAGCGACCTCTGAGCTGTTTAAATTTTGGGTGCTATAACCCATTCTAAGGCTTCATCATAATTTTCAAAGTATTTCGTTTCTCCTGAAATAAACAACCCCCCAATTTTCGCAGCATATTTGAACCAAGCTTTATTGCCATAAATAGCCGCCCTTGAAAACTTCTTTCCATGCCGTAGGCCTAATTTACAATCATCAAATAAAGCTCTTAACGTCCATCCTTCCATGTCAGTAGTATTAAGTAACGCTTTTATTTCAGGATGGTCATGACCTTCGAGCGCAGCATCAATTTTTGCTATTAAGGCTTGATAATCTTCATGCGCTGCCAGCCATGGAAAGCGAACGCGAGGGCTGGTAGTCCCCGGTAGGCGTAGGTAATTCTGGATACCCGTCGTGCGTAGCGCCAGAGGGGATCTGGAATTACATCCGAAACGCCGTAAGTCATTTGACGCAGTGACACGTACGCAGGACGAACTGGGGTGCCGTAGGCATTAACTGCCACGTGATTTTTACCGCTTGCTTGGGCTGGGATACCCAAAACAAGCTTTCGCAAAAATAGTGGCGCGCTTGCGTCAGTTTCCCTGTTGTCTTTAAGATAATAAAGATTTCATTATCATTTGTTTTAATGTCAATTGAAAAACCAAGTTTGCTAATAACGATAAAAAGGCCCTCAGTCAGCTATAAAAACAATTATTTATCACGGTGTCTGCATTACTAGAACTATTAATAATCACCACCGATGTAAAACAGACACCCTCGGGTGATTATTATGGTTTTTGCTACTAGATCGTTTCATATTGAACATTAATTAAATGCCATTTCGCTTACGACGGCCGTCCACGTTCTAGCAATATTGTCATGGTTATAACCCCCACCGCCCATCGCTAACAATCTACCTTCACACATTTCATCGGCTAATTTACAGAGCCTTTGAGTTGCATAAGCATGCGCTTGTTCACTGTATGCTAGGGTTGTAATGGGGTCTCCCTGTATACTGTCTGCACCACACTGTAAGAGAATGAAATCAGCGCCCTGTGCTATCAAAAACTGCTCTGCTTGTTCAAAGGCGTTTAAAAAATCATCATCATTTGAGTAAGGTGGCATTGGAATATTAAGTTTGCATCCTTTTGCAGGTCCTTGTCCTGTTTCTGATTCTGAGCCGGTGCCAGGGTATAGAAAACGGCCATCTTCATGTAAGTCAACAAAGATCAATTCAGGATCATCTTCAAAACTATAAAACACCCCATCGCCATGGTGTGCATCAATATCTACATAAGCAATACGCTGGATATTATGTTGTGCACGTAAATATTCAATAGCGATACCGCAATCATTAAATACGCAAAAACCTGCAGCAATGTGGCGGCGCGCATGATGCAAACCGGCTATAGGAATAAAAGCACGTTTATATTCTTTTTTAACAATGCGATCTATTGCATCACAGACCGAACCTGCAACCGTTGAGGCTGCTTCATACATCCCGATAAATGCAGGGGTATCTCCCTGATCCAAATAACCTAGACCGAACTTAGATTGTTGTTTAACCTGCTCAACATAGTCGTGTGTATGAAACAATTCCAGGATGCTCTGATCAACGGATTGTGGTTGTCGTACAGCGACTTTTTCTTGCAGGGATTGTTGATAAAATGCCTGTTCAAAAACATGATGGCGTAGAGGACCAAAAGGGTGGTCGTTACCAAACCCATAAGCAGCTAATTCCTCGCCCAAATAAACACAGCAATCGTATTGTTGACTCATAGGCTATATGTACAATTTTTCTATTAAGAAAACAAGTAGCGATTATGTTATTTAATTTCTTCTCTGTTTAATTTGATAACAGCCTTTCTCTAAGCCAGTAAAATAACGTTCTATCAGTGGGTGTTGGATCGCTTCATGATTTTTACTCAGCATAAGATTACGCTCGGCAACATAGGTTTGGTCAATTCCATTATTGACTAGAACGTGGTACCAAGGTTGATCCTTGGGGGGGAGGCTACGAGCCATTTCGTCATACCATTTATCGTTGCCTAAAAACTTGTAGTCAACATCGATAATAACTCCGCGATAATCAAAGAGCTTGTGGTAGACGATTTGGCCAATAGAAAACATAACTTCGGACATAGTAAAACAGCACAGCCATAAAAAGTGACAGTATTAGAGTTTAAATGATCTTCCAAATTTAACCAACAGCCTAGACACTCCTGTTTATTGGGTTCATTTTCATTAAAGTGATGAAAAACACCTATTAATGTGTTTTTTGTAGTTCTATCTTGGCAGCATCATTATTTGGTGCCTCGCTTGGTAAAAATTAGCCAGTGTTATTAATGAAAATAGGTGAACTATATTTTTCTCCAAGCTATATATTTTGTCAGGCACTTTGGATGTAGGAACTACATTAAAAAAATTCGGCGTAATGCTAGTCAGATGATGCGGAGATAAAAAAATGGCATGCTTGTTCTTGAGATATTTTAAAAACTGCTGATAGTATAATTTATGTATTGGCATCACGGTCAGTTTATGATTGCTATCTATGTTCAGGAAAAATTAATGTTCTACCGCAAAACCTAATGTTTTAGCCTTGTTTATTAATTTTTTTAAAATAGCTGGTGCTTGAATAATGAAGTGAACGGCTGCAATTGTTACTAGAGTTTTTCCACTTTCTGCTTATTAACTAAAAATAACGAAATAAACCTTGAGGTTTAATATGAAAATACTTATCACCGGCGGTACGGGTTTTATAGGTCGCTCTTTAATTAATTTATTACTGACACATGCACATCAAATTACGGTACTGAGTCGAGATCCTGACAAAGCACATAGTCTATTTACAAATGGAATCACGCCTCTTAATGACTTGCAGGCCTTAACACCGGATGAGCACTTCGATATTATCATCAACCTCGCAGGCGCTCCGATCTTTGATAAACGCTGGACGGCGCAACGTAAACAAATTATTCGTGATAGCCGCATAAAATTAACCGAACAATTAATTCAAGTGATTGCCAGTATGCAGCAAAAGCCAGAACTACTGATTAGCGGTTCCGCCATCGGTTATTATGGCGATCAAGGCGCATCCGAATTAACCGAGAAAAGTGACAACCGCCCTGATTTTTCTCAGCAACTCTGTGCCGATTGGGAACAAGCCGCTTTAGCTGCAGAAAAATACGGTGTGCGCGTCTGCTTAATCCGTACTGGCTTAGTTTTAGGGCCTGAAGGCGGCATTTTGAAACGTATGTTACTCCCTTTTAAACTGGGTTTAGGAGGGCAACTTGGCAATGGTCAACAATGGATGTCGTGGATCCATTTAAATGACTGGATTGCTATTGCAGAAGCCATGATCAATGATCAACGCATGACGGGGGCATACAATGCGACAGCCATTAACCCCGTCACGAATCAGGAATTTAGCAAAACGCTGGCCAAAGTTTTAACCCGCCCGGCTTGTTTACCACTGCCTGCTTTTGCCTTGACAACACTATTAGGTGAAATGTCTGAACTGGTGCTCGGCAGCCAGAGAGTATTGCCTCAGCGTTTAGTCGAACAAGACTTTGAGTTTCAATTTAGCCATTTGCAGCCTGCTTTAACCGAAATACTAAGTCAGTAACACTGCCTATTATGCAACCAGAAAATTCTCCTGAGTTAGGAAGGTAATTGGTGTTTGTGGTGTAAGTAGGTTGACAGTCTTAGAGATTATTTTAAGCCGAATTTATCTAATTAAATAAATAGCTTATGCAGATGTTTATTTGAAAAGTTAACAGTAAAGTTAACATTATCACGTCTATAAAAAGCTACTTATCTATACCAAAATTGGGTTTGATATTTATCAGTTAGTTATTTAATTATGAACCTACTGACTTTCGGTATTTGGGGTAGTACAGACACACACTCATTGAAGGTTTTGCAGGAGAAGAGTTCACTCTTACCATTGGATATGGTTCTGATGACAAGCTCAAAAGTGTTGCAACGACACCGGGTAAATCAGCATTTTTGACCCCATGCGCCTTAATGGATAAAAAATTGCTGCGATGTTTCTTGTCGGTGCAATCACGGAACAAACTAAACATTTTAGTCTTAAAGAAACTCTCATGTAGCCGTATAACCATCTTAGGATCCGCTGGCTGATCTTTATTGTTTAAATGCTAGTTTGATTAGTTTCGCAATAAGCGATAGCCGGAAGCCTATATTGATAATTTGTCTCTGTTACCGTTTTGGTGCTCTGAAGAAGACCATACTGCGATTTTATTTATGTGCTAGCTTTAGAGGGTTACACACAGTCATAGGAGAGACATCACATTATGGGTAAAATTAAAGTAGCGATTATAGGTATCGGAAACTGTTCTAGTTCTCTGATTCAGGGCATTCATTACTACCGCAGCAAAACTCGAGATGAGGCTATCGGCATCATGCATTGGGATATTGGCGGTTATAAACCATTCGATATTGAAGTGGTGGCTGCATTTGATATTGACAAACGTAAAGTTGGGCTGGATGTTAATAAAGCCATTTTTTCCAAGCCCAACTGTACCACTGTATTCTGTGCGGATATTCCATCCTCTGATGTAAAAGTACAGATGGGTAAACTTCTGGATGGTATCGCGGATCATATGAAAAATTATCCTGAAGATAACACCTTTCTGCTTGCGGACGAACAAGAATCCACAGCCGCAGAAATTGTTCAGGTATTAAAAGATTCGGGTACGGATGTACTGATCAATTATCTTCCCGTGGGTTCGGAAGACGCAACTCGATTCTATGCTGAATGTGCGCTGGAAGCCGGAGTTGCTTTTGTCAATAATATCCCTGTATTTATAGCCAGCGACCCCGTATGGGCAAAGCGTTTTGCAGACAAAAACCTCCCGATTATTGGCGATGATATTAAATCGCAATTAGGAGCAACCATTACCCACCGTATACTGACTGACTTGTTTAAAAAACGAGGTATCAAGCTGGATCGGACTTATCAGTTAAATACAGGGGGGAATACTGACTTTTTAAACATGAAAGACAGTGACAGACTGGTTTCAAAAAAGGAATCGAAAACTGAAGCCGTACAGTCGGTTACGGCAGAGCGACTCAGTGATGAAAATATTCATGTTGGTCCGAGTGATTATGTCGCCTGGCAAAAAGACAATAAAGTATGCTTCATTCGCATGGAAGGCAGAATGTTTGGCGATGTGCCGATGAATATTGAAATGCGAATTTCTGTGGAAGATTCACCTAATTCAGGCGGGGTAGCGATTGACTCTATCCGCTGTGCCAAATTAGCTTTAGATCGTAAACAGGGAGGGGTGTTGACAGCACCAGCTGCGTACTTTTGCAAACATCCGCCAGAACAGTTTACCGATGATGAAGCCTATACCATGACCAATGCCTTCATTCAGGGAGAATAATGGGTGAAATGTTTAATCATTGCTGCTGGTCAAGGGACTCGGCTTAAATCCAAAGGTGAAGTTAAACCGCTGGTTACTTTGCTGGGTGTCCCGTTGATTGAACGTGTTATCCGCTCTGCTATGGATGGTGGAGCGGATGAATTTGTTATTATCACGGGCTATCAAGGCGAGCAGGTCAGTAATTTTTGTCAGCCACTGGCTAAATGTCTTAATGTTGAGATAACACTTATTCAGAATGATGACTGGAAAAAAGAAAACGGTTTTTCAGTTTTAAAAGCACGAGATATTTTAACAGAACCATTTTTGTTATTGATGGCAGATCATCTTTTTGATCCCGCTATTATTCGGTCATTACAGGGACAGTCGTTGAATGATGGTGAAGTTTTATTAGCAGTGGATACTAATAAAAACAATCCACTGATTGACATCGACGATGTGACCAAGGTTCAGATCCAAGACGAAGCTATTATCAATATTGGTAAAACGATTGATGATTTCAACGCCTTTGATACCGGTATTTTTCTATGTACACCGGCAATATTTGACGCTTTAGAACGTGCTTGTGAAATTCATAAGGACACCACGTTATCGGCTGCCATACGGATTTTAGCAAAGGACAAAAAAGCAAAATCCGTGCAAACACAGGGATTCTGGATTGATGTTGATGATGAAAAAGCGCACCAAAAAGCAAAAAAAATCATACTGGACTCGGTGGGGGGGAAAGGTAATGACGGTCCTGTTTCAAAGTGGTTAAATCGCCCCATTTCTATTCAAATTTCTAAATACCTGGTTGATTTCGACATTACCCCTAATCAAATTTCTTTTGTCTCTTTCCTGCTTTCCGTCTTGGCAGCGGGGCTTTTTGCGCTGGGTAACTATTGGTTGTTGGCTTTAGGGGGAATCATTGCCCAATTTGCCTCGATTATTGATGGCTCTGATGGTGAAGTCGCCCGTCTAAAATATTTATCTTCTGATTATGGCGGCTGGTTTGACGCTGTACTAGATCGGTATGCCGATGCCTTTTTACTGTTTGGACTGACTTGGTATGTATATAGTCAGGATTTATCACAGTGGGCTCTGGCCATTGGATTTATCGCTATCATTGGCTCCTTTATGTTGAGCTATACAGCAGATAAATACGATAATCTGATGAAAAGCCGTATTAAAAAAGGCATAAGAATGGGGCGTGATATTAGGGTTTTCTTAATATTTTTAGGGGCAATATTTAATCAAGCCTACTTGGTATTAATTGTGATTGCGGTTTTGATGAACTATGAAACCATACGCAGGATTGTTATTTGCCGTAACGATGGATAGTATTGATTGCGCAAAACAACAAATACGGGCCATTATTTCAAAATCCAGTGTGCCAGAAGATCCTAGGCATGCGGATAATGTACTCGAATGGCTGCTAAAATTAAAACCTGATGCTGATGAAGCATTGCAGCTTGCAGCTCTTGCACATGATATTGATCGAGCGGATGATCAGACAAAAATAAAACGAGCCGATTTTAATGATTACGATCAATTTAAAGCCGCCCACGCTCATCATAGTGCAGCGATTCTGAAACAAATTTTACAACAATGTCAGGTGGAACCCTCTATTATTGATAACTCCTGTCAATTGGTGGAACAACACGAAGTAGGTGGTGATCCTCGTTCAAATTTGTTGAAAGATGCAGACAGTATTTCTTACTTTGAAGTGAATATGCCCTTGTACTTTCAAAGAGAAGGGTACGAAGAAACCTTGAAGCGTTGTATTTGGGGGTATCATCGTCTTTCTCCAAGGATGAAAGAAGTTTGTCAAAGTTTATCTTATTCGCACGATGTATTGAATAAGATTTTGAAAGAAACGGTTTCTAATAAGGATGATGTATTTTAATAGCTCTCAACATGATTACTTTAGGCCGTAATTTAAAAAAACAAATGCCCAGAATCACATTCTTCAATTTTATATTGGATGACTTTATTCATCAGATGTTGACTTAATAACCCCATCGGTGATTTGTCGCATGGCAGTAAGATGTAAGTGGGTGAAGTCAGCTTTAACATCCACCTTTTGCTCAAATCGGTCTCGCCAATCATCGGGGCTTCGGTTTTTTAAATAGAAAATCTGAGAGGTAACGTTACCACCTGCGGCACTCTCGAACAGACTGTTTGAAACCTCAGCTAAACCTTTGGCGCGCCCCAAATCGATTGCCGATTGTAATTCTTCATTGACCTTTTTATGGCGTTGTAATGTTTTAAGGTTGATGCCTAATGCGGTGGCAAGTTGACGGTAAGTTAAACTACGTGAAGCCAGTTCATCGACTTTTTCAAATCAAATTTTGTCAGAGGTCGGCCGGGTTGATTAGTTGTGGAGGGGGTGGGGGTATTACTCATAATGCAAGCGCTCCTGTATCTCAAGGGCTGATAATAATATCGATCCCTATCCATATAATTTAAAGGGGGTAATGACTATATTATACTCTCATTCAGCCTCTGTGTTGTACTGAGCAGAAGATAGTACAGTGCCCAGAATGCTTTGTTAGCGAGTCGCTATTTTATAGTAGACATACAGAACGATAAAGCTAACAAGCGTGCCTGTTATTGAGCGATTTGTTATGTGTAATTTAGTTATTATACAAGTCAGGTCTGACTGCTTTAATGTGCCAGACCACCCCCCAAGGCTTCGCCCTTATGCGACGCTCTTATTAAAATTGCTAGCACCTTTGGTATTGTTTTTTTGGGCTAACTTGCCTTTGTCTATTTCGTCAGTTATTCCGTCCATCACCAGCTCTTCGTCGTACCAAATCAACCCAAACATTTTTTGCTCAACAGCAAATTCATCCAGATGTTCCTTAATCAAATCTTTCATTGAATGGTTAAAATACCCCTAGAAGAAATTCTGACTCTCTATTTTTATCTACTTTGGGGGCCGGAATCACTTCTTGCACTAACTGGGCTGTAGCCAGTCCAGCCAAAGACCTCTGCTGTAAGCATGCCAATCCGGCCCTATAAGGTTTTGCAAACAATCGCAAGCCAAGGTTGCTGATCTTTCGGTACTGAATCGCCCTGAGTTTTGTAGACATATCGAAGCGTTACAATGTAACTCTGACGGAGGTGTTTATGAGTGGGAAACGGTATAGTGAAGAATTTAAGATCGAAGCTGTCAAGCAAATCACGGAGCGTAATTATCCAATTGGGCAGGTATCCAAACGACTTGGAGTCACTACCAAGAGTTTATATGCTTGGATTAAACGATATAGTGATGGGCCATTACAACATTCTCAAATAACAGAACAACAAAGAGAAATCCGAGACTTAAAGGCTCAATTAAAACGAACTGAAGAAGAACGAGATATATTAAAAAA
>DTSI01000067.1 GCA_012965425.1 Methylococcaceae bacterium | reverse complement strand
CATTTGATTTAGATGGGTGGAATAATTTCATTTTACTTGTAGTAAAGGGTCAAACCTTATATTATGATTCTTATTGCTCATCAGCATCTCCTATAAAAACCTAAAATAACATTCTTTAATTTCAACTTACTTATCAATTTTTAAGGTCCCCTAAATAATCAGCCCACGTTTGTAACATCTCTTTTCGTTGTTCGAGGAAAGTCGTTCTGTTATAGGCGCGACCATTTGCATCCTTGACTGCATGAGCCAAGTGTTGCTCAATATACTCAGGAGGTACATTCAACCGTTCAGCTAAGACCGTTCTAGCCATGGCCCTGAATCCATGCCCTGTCATTTTGTCTTTGAAACCCAAACTATGTAATGCCCCATTAACCGTATTTTCACTCATAGGTCGACCATCACCTCTAATACTCGGAAAGACATATTGCCCCTCTCCTGTAATCGCAAAAATCTCACGCAAAAGTACTACAGCTTGAATAGGTAATGACACAATTAATGGTAACCCCTTTTTACTGGGCAAATACTTCCATTCTGCGTTATCTAAATCAAATGAAGCCCACTCTGCTTGCCTTAATTCACCCGGCCGAACAAACAGTAAGGGAGCAAGTTTTAATGCCACACACGTCGCTGGATGACCGCCATAACCATCAATAGCCAACAATAACGGTCTGATTTCGTCCGGATCGATTAACGCAGGGTGATGAACCACTTTGACAGGTCGCAACGCGTCACGTAAATCAGCAGCAATATCTCGCTCACAGCAACCAATCGATACCCCATAACGAAAGACTTGTCCTGCTAAATTCTTGACCCGCTTTGCAGTTTCATTCTTACCCGACTGCTCAATACGACGAAGACATTCAAGCAGTTCTGGGGCAGTTATTTCAACAATGGGACGTCGGCCTAGATAAGGCAATAAATACACCTCTAGTCGCCTGAGATTCCGCTTAGCATGAGATTCAACCACCGCGTGAGCATGAACTTCAATATACCACTCACGCGCAACAGCACCAAAGGTATCCAATGCTTCTTTAACCCGTACTGTTTGATCCAGTCGTCTCTGGTGATTAGGATCTATCTTCTTCATTAAAAGCTCTCGCGCCTCATCACGACTTAGACGTGCATCTTTTAAGGACACCTCTGGGTAAACACCGAAAGCTAACAAACGCTCTTTTTTGGCAAACCGATACTTCATGCGCCAATACTTGCCACCCTTTTGAATATGGAGATATAAACCACCTCCATCAAACAACTTTGACGGCTCATTGGGATAGGCAGCGGCCCTGATTTCCAGATTAGTTAACTTATTAATCGTTCGAGTCATATAAAAACAAACCTAACTTGGGGGTATGTAAAACAGAAACCCAAAAGGTACCCCCATAAATACCCCCTAAAAAGCTTGGCTTTTAGCGGATCTAGAGAAACCTTACTGGACTCTATTTTAACATAAGTTATTGTTTTTACATAAAGAAAAAGCCGTCCTAGGACGGCTTTGAATACTGAATTGGTGGAGGCGGGGGGAATCGAACCCCCGTCCGCAAACACTCCGCCATAAGGTCTACATGCTTATCCCGTGCTTTTGTTTAACTGATGGCTACCCGACAGGCCAAGAAAACTATCAGCGATAGCAAAACATAACCTCAAAATACCTCTCTGGTTTCAGAATGGTTTCAGAATCGAGGTTATTATGGCTAAATATTTGACTTACCACCGACACCAGTACTACTTCAATCTATCCGTCCCTAGCGACCTAGTTACCGCATTAGGTAAATCCAAAATCAGCGAACCATTAGCCCCAGTACTTGATGAAGCTGAGATTCTTAAACACGACCGATTGCTCTTCTGGAAACGACAATTCAAAGAGATAAGGAAAAACTACGACCAGTACAACTCAAAGAACTCTAAGGTTCTCACCTCAGACATTCCATCACTCATTACAGCCTACCTATCCGAGGAAAAACTCAGAATTAGCAATCAGCACTTACTAGATAAGCAGAGATACTTGCAACAACTCCAAGACACCCTTGGACACAACACATTTATTATTGACGTTACCAGAAGAACCTCTAGCGACTATGTAAGAGACATCATTGTGACAACACCTCAACAATCCTATCGTTCCAAGGAAAAGCACCTTTTCGTTCTGTCATCATTTTTCAGATGGTGTGTACGGTCAGGTTTTATTGACCACAACCCTTTTGCTGACATGGCGTTCCTCTTAGGCAACAAATCGGTAGCCATTAACAAAAAACCCTACCGCCAAGAGCAACTCAAACTACTCCTATCATCCCTACCTGGACCTCTGTATGACCTCTCAGTCATTGCTTTATACTCTGGCCTACGCATTGAGGAGATATGCCGACTAAAGATTCAGGACGTTAACGAGGGCTTTGAGATTAAACAGGGAAAGAATCACAACAGCATCAGAGTCGTACCGATTCATTCAGCACTCACAGACCTAGTCCACAATCTCAAAGCAACATCTCCTGATGGCTACCTAATACCTAACCTGACTCCTGCCGGTCGCTCCAACAAACGCAGCCACAACATCAGTAAACAATTCGGTCGCTATAAAACTAAGTTAGGGTTCACTAAGGAACACGACTTCCATAGCCTCCGCAGGACCTTTGCCACAACTCTTGAGAACACTGGCGTACCCGAGTCAACAATAAGCCAACTCATGGGTCACAAAAAGCAAAGCATCTCGCTGTACCTCTACTCAGGGGGGTTAGAGTTCACACGGTTACAACAAGAAATCGAGCGGATTAAGTTTGTGCTGTACAAATAATAGATACATATCAGTGAACTAATGGTGAGCATTGACACTCTACTTAACTGACTAATCGTAGTGTGCTAATTGGATAGAGGGGGCATGTACAGTCAATATGAAACCACGGTCATCAATCGAAGACGACTCCATGATTTATTGACGTGGGTTAATCAGAAGTATTATCTAGAATATGAAGTCGTTCAGGAAAATCGCGATGTCTTCTATGTCATCTTCCATGACTTGAATATCAAACAGACCGTTGCCATCCAAAAACAAATCAAGGGTAGTTCCCAGCCCGAACATTTTGATATGCATTAGCTTGTACAAATAATAGACAGCCCTTCAGTGACTCCTATCACAGCAACGACTTAGGTTATTTGTGTCGGAGTTGTACACAAGGTTGCTCACAGGAATTGTGGATTAG
>DTSI01000066.1:66209-69628 GCA_012965425.1 Methylococcaceae bacterium | reverse complement strand
CTATTTACCACTGGCGCCTCACTCAACACCCGTCTGTTGGTAACGGTCATTTTATCTGCATCCCTGTTGATCACTGATCGTCAAAGTAATCTGTTAGATAATGTCCGCAATGTAATTTCCATCCTGCTTTACCCCATAGAACGACTGGTTAATCTACCACCGCAACTCAACCAAACACTGTCAAACTCTCTGCGTTCTTATCAAGATGTCGTCACTGAAAACACCCGACTCAAAGAACAACAGTTTGTTGCCCAAACCAAACTCCTCAAACTCGCCGCATTAGAAAAAGAAAATATTCGATTACAAGCCCTGCTCGGTAACTCATTTACATTGGGCGAACAACTCCTGACTGCCGAATTATTAGCCGTTAACCTAGCTCCCTATGAACACACGATTGCCTTAAACAAAGGCAGTCGATTTGGCATCCACAAAAACCAACCGGTTATTAATGTTAATGGTGTTGTCGGTCAAGTGACCCGCTCAACTCCCATGCGCTCTGAAGTTTTACTCATTTCAGACCCCAGCCATGCTATTCCTGTACAAATCAACCGCAACGGTTTATATTCCATTGCCGTGGGCAGTGGTCAAATCAATCAACTCAACTTACCTTACTTACCCAACAACAGCGACATTAGACCCGGTGATTTACTCATTACCTCAGGACTGGGTGGTACCTTTCCACCAGGCTACCCCGTTGCTACGGTAACAGCGGTTACCCCACAGCCGGATAAACCCTTTGCCATCATCACCGCAACCCCTAAAGCCCAACTGGACCGTATTCGAGAACTGTTGGTTGTTTGGAGCAACACCACACCGATCCCGCTACTTAACACACCCGAACCATCACCCACCCAAAACAATGAGCCTGACTAACCGCTACAATTATATTTTTTACATTGGCACGTTGGGTCTGGCTTTAATACTAAAAATACTGCCAACACCATCCTCAATTCAAAACTTAGCACCTGACTGGGTTTTACTGGTTTTAATCTACTGGCTGTTATCAGAACCCCATAAAATCGGTATTTTTAATGCCTTTTTTATCGGCCTACTGGTTGATGTACTCACCGGACGTTTATTAGGCCAATATCCTCTGGGCTATATCTTTGCCGCCTATCTCTGTCTTAAATTACACAAGCGCTTACAAAATGTCCGGTTAGCACAACAATGTTTCATTATTTTTTTAATCCTGATCATCACCCAATCCATCATCCTGTGGACTGAGACTATTCAACACGCACGACTTCATGACCTCAATTTCTGGCTACCTGCGTTGACCGGTGCCCTATGCTGGCCACTGGTAAAATATCTGTTAAACCACAGCCAACGCTGGTTCCATTAATTTTTTTAAGCTATGTGCTAATCTTTCACCATGCATCGCCGCTTCGCCTTAAAAGATATTTATTCCGAAAACCGACTCTTCCTTAGTCGCATCGTAATTATATTCATTGTTATCCTATTACTGATGGGCGCTATCATTGCACGGTTAATCTATTTGCAAATAACCGGCCATGAATACTACGTCTCCCAAGCAAACAATAACCGCATTAAAATATCCTCACTACCGCCAACACGCGGCATAATCTATGACCGCTACGGGAAAGTATTAGCCGACAATATTCCCTCATACAGCTTGGAATTAACCCCTGAACTTATACCCGATATTACTGAAACGCTCACACAATTAAAACACTTACTGAACCTTTCAGAAGAAACGCTCACGCAATTTAAAAAACAATTAACCCGTCATCGCTCCTTTGACAGCATACCGTTATTACTGCAAATGAACGATACGACTGTGGCTCGGTTTGCTGTTGTTCAACATCAATTCCCCGGTGTCGACATTCATGCTCGCCTTATCCGTCATTACCCCTACGGTAAAATGGCGGCTCATTTAGTCGGCTATGTCGGACGTATTAATGAAACAGAGCTTAAAACACTCTCAGCAACTCGCTACAAAGGGACGCACAGCATTGGTAAAACCGGTATTGAAAAAGCCTATGAAGAACAACTCCATGGCAAACCCGGTCATGCCGAGGTGGAAACCAACGCACAACTACGCCCCATCAGAGTCATAAAGTCAGAAGCCCCGATACCGGGAAAAAACTTACACCTGACGCTGGATATTGAATTACAAAACATTGCTTATCAAGCCTTTAAGAATCATAACGGTGCTGCTGTTGCTATTGAAATAGCCACCGGCGATGTCTTGTCTATGCTCAGCCACCCCGGATTTGACCCGAACCCATTTTCTTCCGGCATTTCAACTAAGGCTTATAATCTGCTACAACAATCTGACCGCAAACCTTTATTTGACCGTGCCCTGAAAGGACAGTATCCTCCGGGCTCAACTCTCAAGCCTTTTATTGCTCTTGCCGGACTACAATACGCTCTGATCCAAATCAATACACCGTTATTTTGCCCGGGCTATTACCAACTTCCTAATGTTAGTCATCGTTACCGTGACTGGAAAATCTGGGGCCATGGATTCGTCACCCTTAATGATGCCATTGTACAATCATGCGATGTTTATTTTTACGATCTTGCCCGCACATTGGGCATCGACCGAATACATCACTTCCTTTCACAATTTGGTTTTGGTCAAAAAACCGGCATTGATTTAGTCGGTGAAAAGTCAGGTCTACTGCCGTCAAGAAACTGGAAACGCCAAAATAAGAATTTACCTTGGTACCCGGGTGAAACATTAATTACGGGTATTGGCCAAGGATTCATGCAAACCACGCCACTGCAACTAGCCGTTGCAACCGCTACCTTAGCCAATCAAGGAATCAGCATTCGCCCACATTTAATAAAACCCGCAACGGCATCCGAACCAAAACCTATGGCCGAAAAAATCAATATTGACCCCGCTTATCTCAGTGATATTATTAATTCAATGATTAATGTCGTACATACCCCTAAAGGCACAGCGTACAAACTCAGCCAAAATATAAACTTTAAAATCGCCGGTAAAACCGGAACGGCACAAGTATTTACCGTCAAACAAAAAGAAAAATATGAGGCTGAAAAACTAAAAGAAAAACTGCTTGATCACGCTTTATTTATTGCCTTTGCACCGGCTAATGCACCTGAAATAGCAGTTGCTGTCATTGTCGAAAATGGGGGCCATGGCGGATCCACAGCCGCACCCATTGCCAAAAAAATAATTGCTCAGTATTTAAAAAAAGCATCCCATCATGATTAACGAAACACGCTCTGAACACTTCCAGAATAACTCAGCTATCGGCCGTTTTTTAAGTCGTATTCATCTTGACAGTCTGCTACTAGCCGGCCTAATTCTGCTTTCCTTACTCAGCTTTCTCATTTTATACAGTACCAGCGGTCAACATTTAGAGACCTTATTACGCCAAACCACACGCATCGCTATCGCTTTTTTTATTATGCTGTTTATCGCACAC
>DTSI01000066.1:27665-66164 GCA_012965425.1 Methylococcaceae bacterium | reverse complement strand
TCATTGGCATCCTTTTGTTACTCGCAGTACTGGTAATCGGTGAGATGGGAAAAGGAGCTCAGCGCTGGCTTGATTTAGGGTTTTTCCGCTTTCAACCGTCTGAAATGATCAAAATAACCACACCTGCTGCAATTGCCTGGTATTTTTCAGAGCACGCGTTACCACCACGCTGGAAAGAATTATTTATCGCCCTACTGCTGGTTGCCATTCCGACTTTCCTGATCGCAAAACAACCCGATCTGGGCACCGCCATTTTAATTGCCAGCTCAGGAACCGCCGTCTTTTTTTTCGCAGGGATTTCATGGCGAATCATGCTTTCCTCTGTAGTTAGCCTGATAGCGCTTACACCGGTTTTATGGCATTTCATGCATGATTATCAACGGGCCCGTGTTATCACCTTCCTCAATCCTGAGAGCGACCCCATCGGAAGAGGCTACCATATCATCCAATCAAAAATAGCCATTGGCTCCGGTGGACTTTACGGTAAAGGCTGGCTTGAAAGCACGCAGGCCAAATTAGATTTCCTCCCTGAACGCTCAACTGATTTTATCTTTGCCGTTTTCGCCGAAGAATTTGGACTACTGGGTTGCGTCAGTTTATTATTCTTATATTTACTCATCACCATGCGTTCACTTTACATTGCTGTTAATGCCCAAGATACCTTTTGCCGACTTTTAGCCGGTAGTTTATCCGTCACCTTCTTTGTTTATGTCTTTGTCAACATCGGTATGGTTATTGGTATTTTACCGGTTGTGGGCGTACCCTTACCGTTAATTAGTTATGGTGGCACTTCGATGGTGACACTACTGATCGGATTCGGTATTGTCTCATTAACCACTGCTCTTACAGACCTATCATCCCTATACCTATGACTCTTCAAAAAAGATACCGTGTTATCAAGTTTTTTATTGGCTTCCTCAGTGCTTTCGTGCTAACACCTTGCTCGGCTGAAAAAAACCCTGATACCCTTGAAAAGACGTTACCTACACAATATATTATTGCTCAGGGCGATACTTTATGGGGGGCATTCAAAAAACTCAACCTCCCCAATCACGTCTGGGCCACTATTTTGACCAATAACCCGCAAATAAAAGACCTCAATAAAGTCCACCCCGGAGATATTATTTACCTGACTCAAAAGCGCCATAAAACCACGCTTAAAAACACCAACCCAGCCCCCCCTTCGCTTACCGCTAAAATCAATGCCTTTATTGACAACATGGTAACAGAGCATGCCTTTAACCGCACAGCGCTTGAAGTCCTCTTTCAAACAGTAGCAATAAAAGCACCCATTCTTAAAGCCATTTCTAAACCGGCTGAGAAACGTCTAGTCTGGCATCAATATAAAGAAATTTTCTTAACTCCTAAAAGAATTCAGCAAGGCGTCTCCTTCTGGGAAAAACATGAATCTGAACTCAGCCGTGTTGAACAAAAATACGGTGTTTCTGCAAAAATCATTGTCGCCATCATCGGTGTCGAAACCTTTTACGGCAAAATTACCGGCGAGCATCGCGTCATTGACGCACTCGCCACGATAGCCTTTGGCTACCCTAAACGAGAAAAATTCTTCACTAACGAATTACAACAATTCCTTATTTTATGTCGCGATGAAGCAATCGACCCCTTAATACCCACAGGATCCTATGCCGGCGCAATGGGCATCCCGCAATTTATGCCGAGCAGTTTCATCAGTTATGCCGCTGATTTTGATGGCGATAATAAACGAAATATCTGGTCCAATTACGGCGATGTTTTTGCCAGTATTGCCAATTATTTCATTCGTCACCACTGGCAATCCGACCAACCGGTCGCTTTTAAAATTCAATATAAAACCAATGCCTTTAACCGTGCCCTTTCAAAAGGTCTAAGGCCCGATACCACTGTTGCCGCACTCAAAGATATGAATCTCCATCTGGCCTTCCCTGAACAACTCAATTTTACTGATCGCGTTAAATTACTGCGCTTTCAACAAAAAGAAACGATTGATTTATGGTTAGGATTACAAAACTTTTATGCCATTACCCGTTACAACCATAGTCCGCTCTATGCGATGGCTGTTTTCCAACTCAGTGAAGCAATCAACACACTCAAAACACCCCATGACTAAAGCAAGCCAACTGGTCACTGGGGCGATGTTATTATCGCTTAATAGCTGCACCGTACCACTGTTATCAGAGCCAGACCAACCGCCTGATTTTATACCTGCCAATATTATGGCTATACCCAATGCCACGCCACGGTTTGAACCCCGAACGCGTGCCGGCAACCCGCCTGAATATGAAGTCCTTGGTAAACGCTATCGTACCCTTGGTCACAGTCACAATTATCAGGCCTTAGGCGTTGCTTCCTGGTATGGCACAAAATTTCATGGCAAAAAAACAGCGAATGGTGAGACTTATGACATGTTTGCGATGACAGCAGCCCATAAAACACTGCCAATCCCTTCTTATGTAAAAGTCACGAATCTGGTCAATAAACGCTCGGTTATTCTTCGTATCAATGATCGTGGTCCTTTTCATGATAACCGTCTTATCGACTTGTCATACACCGCAGCGGCTAAACTTGACATTTTAAAAAAAGGAACCGGATTTGTTAGAATTCAGTCCATCAATACCGCCAAACCTAGCATTTACTTACCTCGCCCCTCCAGACTTGGAGATAAAAAAAATAACGTTTATCTCCAAGTCGGTGCTTTTCAACACTTAGAGAATGCTCAAAACCTACAACAAAAATTAAGCCACAAACACTTACCCAAATCACGTATCGTAACCACGTCGAAGTCTCAAGGGTTAATAATACATAAACTTCAGTTTGGCCCTATTGTCTCTGTCAATGAAGCCGACCGACTCATGCAACGACTCAGCAAAATCGGTTATTCCGCACTCCATTTTATAACTGAGTAACTTTCAATAATCGGCTCATGTTATAATTGCCACCTTAGAAACCTAACCTTTAAATTAATAAAACCCCAAGCTAACGCTATTAATTTATCCCTTTTTTTACCTTAAAAACTTTTACGCTTATGCTATTTATAACAAACCGAGTTTTTTCGTCAGGTAAATCCTTGGCCCTTTACCTGCTGCTGTCTTTTTTACCGACTCCTTTACTGGCGGCTAACAACCTGATCATCCCCGCCAGCCCTAGGATTGCTGCTCGCGGTTATTTCCTCATGGACTTTGACAGCGGCCAAATTCTTACTGAGAAAAATGCAGATGATCGTCTGGCTCCGGCCAGCCTGACTAAAATAATGTCTACTTATGTTATTTTTCAGGAATTACAAGCCGGCCAATTAACGCTTGATGAACCCGTCATCATCAGCAAAAAAGCCTGGAAAACACCGGGATCAAAAATGTTTGTCGAGGTCAACAAGCATGTCAGTGTAGAAGACCTACTTAAAGGTATCATTATTCAATCCGGTAATGATGCCAGTGTTGCCTTAGCTGAGCATGTCGCAGGCGACGAAGAAACCTTTGCCCGGTTAATGAACCAACACGCCAAACGACTGGGCATGATCAATAGTAATTTCCATAACAGCACCGGACTACCCGCCAAGAACCACTATACAACTGCGCATGACTTGGCTATTTTAAGTCAGGCATTAATCCGTGAATTTCCAGACTACTACCAGTGGTTCAAAGAAAAAGACTTTACTTTTAACAATATAAAACAAAATAATCGTAACAGACTACTGTGGCGCGATGACTCTGTCGATGGCATTAAAACCGGTTATACCGAAAGAGCAGGTTATTGCCTTGTCGCCTCTGCGAAGCGCAACACAATGCGCTTAATTTCAGTGGTCATGGGCACCCACAATCAAAATGCCAGAGCCCGTGAAAATCAGAACCTATTAAATTATGGCTTTCGATTTTTTGAAACGCATAAACTCTACGACGCGCATCAAAAACTCACCGAAGTCAAAGTTTGGAAGGGCGAAACTAACACTTTGCCCTTAGGCATAAACGATGATCTCTATGTCACGGTTCCAAGACGTCATTACGATGACCTAAAAGCTGTCATGTCAGTTGATTCAAGAATCATTGCACCCGTGGGCGCCGGCCAGACTTTTGGTTCTATCGCTATTACCTTACAAGATGAAACCATCATTCAAAAACCACTGGTCGCCTTAAGCCCTATTGCGATCGGCAGTATTTTTCAAAAACTCTACGATACCGTACTGTTGAAAACGCAATAAACAATGATGCCACTGGATCAATCTCTCGTTTATTTAAACGGCCATTACCAACCCCTGTGTGATGCAAAAATATCTGTTTTAGATCGGGGGTTTTTATTTGGTGATGGCGTCTATGAAGTTATTCCCAGTTATCAAGGCAGGCTCTTCTCTCTTGATGACCACTTAAACCGCCTTAAAAGAAGCCTTGAAAGCATTCGGATGATTCAACCGCATAGCAAACAGCAGTGGCTTGAAATCTTCCAACCCTTGTTAGACCCTAACAAAAATCAATATATCTATTTACAAATTACCCGCGGGGTCACGCCAAAACGTGACCATGGTTTTTCAAACGATCTGGTACCGACTATTTTTGCCATGAGTGCTGAGATGGCACTAACTGAACATTTACCTTGCGGCAGTAAGGCTCTCACCATCGAAGATACCCGCTGGAACTTATGCCATGTTAAAGCAACGACACTACTTGCCAATATTTTACTGCGGCAAGAAGCACTGGACCAACAGTGTGCCGAAGCCATTTTAATTAAAAATGATCTGGTTCTTGAAGGCGCTGCAAGCAATATTTTTGTGGTTAAAAACGGTGTTATTTTAACCCCTCCCCAAAACAGCAATATTCTGCCCGGCATCACCCGTAAAGTAATCATTGAATTAATCCAACACCAAAACATTCCTTTTCAAGAAACGGCAATAACGACTGAAACACTTCAGCAAGCCGATGAAATTTGGTTATCCAGTTCAACCCGGGAAATCATTCCAGTCACAGAGCTTGATTCACTCTTGGTGGGTACCGGTACTATTGGTCCTTTATGGCACACCATCAACAGCCTCTTTCAAGAGAAAAAAAAACATGACTGAACACACAAGCTTACTGGATTTTCCTTGCTCCTTTGCACTTAAGGTCGTTGGTCATTCTAGCCCAACACTTAAAGACACCGTCTTAACTATCATCCAAAACCATGTCGCAGAAATTGATAAAAGCACGGTCAAATCTCGACCCAGCAAAAACGGCAAATACACCGCACTGACCGTAACGATCGTGGCCACCAGCCAAGTGCAACTTGATGCTATTTACCACGACCTCACCGACTGTGATGCTATTGTAATGGCGCTTTAAATGACCGAACAACAGCCTATTGTTCGAAACTTAGGACTTCAAGACTATAACGACAGTTTTCAGGCCATGTGCGACTTCACCCAAAACCGGTGCGCTGAAACGGCTGATGAGCTCTGGATTGTTGAACACCCGCCTGTTTACACGCTAGGACTCAATGGCAAACGAGAACATCTGTTAAAACCGACCGCCATTCCCGTGATTACCACCGACCGCGGTGGTCAAGTCACCTACCATGGTCCGGGACAATTAGTTGTTTATACCCTTATCGACCTGACCCGCCATAACATGGGTGTTCGATCCCTGGTCACCTTGCTGGAAACCGCCATGATCGACACGCTCAAACAATACGGTCTTTTAGCCTATGCCAAAGCTGAGGCGCCCGGCACTTATATCAACCAAAAAAAAATAGGCTCCGTGGGTTTAAGAATTCGCAACGGATGTAGTTATCACGGTTTAAGCCTTAATAATAATATGGATCTGACACCGTTCACCGCTATTAACCCCTGTGGTTTTAAAAACCTTGAAATGACACAACTCATCAATCACAATGTTTCAATCAATAACGATGAACTGGCTATCCCGTTAGTTCACTCTATTTACCAACAATTATCATGACCTCAAAAGCCCCTTTCCAAGCGCCCTCAAGAGCCACCCCAGACAGCCATCAACGCAATGACAGCAAACTGGCCCGTATTCCGGTCAAAGTTGATAAAACGATCGAAACCCTGCGCAAACCCGATTGGATTCGAGTCAAAATACCGGTTGGTAATAAGGTTAATCAAATAAAAAAGATTTTACGCGAAAAACAATTACACAGCGTTTGTGAAGAGGCCGCGTGCCCTAACCTAGCCGAATGTTTTCAACACGGTACTGCTACGTTTATGATCATGGGCGATTTGTGTACCCGTCGCTGTCCCTTTTGTGATGTGGCCCATGGCAAACCGTTACCCTTAGACCTAGGTGAACCCCTGCACCTTGCTGAATCCATCGAAGCCATGGATCTTAAATACGTGGTCATTACCTCCGTTGATCGTGACGACTTAAGAGACGGTGGCGCCAGTCATTTTGCCGCCTGTATTCGTGCTATTCGTGAAACAACACCGACTACAAAAATAGAAATTCTGGTCCCTGATTTTCGAGGCCGCATAGACGTTGCCCTGGAAAAATTAGCCGCCCACCCTTGCGACGTGTTTAATCATAATTTAGAAACCGTCCCAAGGCTTTACAAACAATCTCGCCCCGGTGCCGACTATCAGGACTCGTTAAAACTGCTGCAATTACACCGACAACAACACCCGAGCATTGTCACTAAATCAGGCCTTATGCTGGGCCTTGGCGAAATACCGGAAGAAGTCCATCAAGTGATGACCGATCTGCTGGATCATGGTTGCTCCATGCTGACCTTGGGTCAATACCTTCAACCCAGCCCCGACCACTTGGCTGTACAGCGCTATTACACGCCGGAAGAATTTGAACAATTTGGCAACTATGCCCGGCAACTGGGCTTCGCTCAGGTCGCCAGTGCACCGTTAGTACGGTCTTCCTATCATGCTGACTTGCAGGCCAAAGACATCGCTTAACATTAATCCCACGAGCACCGAAAAACAGTGTCTTTGGCTATAAAAAAGCCTCCAACCGTTACCGACTGGAGCGACTCTGACTGTTAATGCAATTTTCAGATCGTTACGTTACATCCAGTTAAAACCGACTTGAGCCGTTTCTATCGCACCCGAGGGCGCACCGGTTGCCAACCCGACAGGAACCGCATAAACAAGACCAATGACACCGACAGGCAGTACCAACAAAGGATTGGTCGCATGTTCTTCGTTAATTGATGACCAGACATCCACAACACCTTGAGAACCTCCCGTTATGGCGCCGACAAGACCGCCCACCACACCGCCCACTATCTTAAAAGGCAGTTTCACCATGCCGACGGCAGTAGAAACGATAACGTTAGAATGACCGCCGGCAACGGCCGTCCCTGCTGGCCCCATCATCACCATCATTAAGAACAAAGCCGCTAATTGCTTTTTCATAAACCACTCCTATCCATTAAACAAAGATCTTAAAGAAACCTTTTAAAATTTGAGAACCATCGGTGGCAATGAATAAAAAATCACCCTGTTATTTTTTCCATCACGATAAGGTGTCACTTTTTTCACCGCACTTATCTACGTTGATCATCTTAAGTTTGTCACGACCAATAACACCCCGTCATTAACTATCGGACATAAAAAAAGCAGCGCGCAAAAATCATTCGATTTTCTCGCACTGCTTCTTTAAAGTAGAACAGTCTGTCGTTCAGATTACTTACTAATCACCCAAAGACTGACGGACTGACATTACATCATGCCGCCCATACCACCCATACCACCCATGCCGCCCATATCAGGCATCGCAGATGCTGAAGCGCTATCATCCGGTTGATCTGCAACCATAACTTCGGTCGTGATCATTAAACCTGCGATAGACGCTGCATTTTGTAGTGCTGAACGTGTGACTTTAGCCGGATCTAAAATACCCAGCGCGACCATATCACCGTATTCACCCGAAGCGGCGTCGTAACCATAGTTACCTTCACCGTTTTTAACATCGTTCAAAACAACCGATGCTTCAGCACCCGCATTAGCAACAATCTGACGCAAAGGCTCTTCCATCGCACGACGTAAAATAGCAATACCGACTGACTGATCATTATTAGCAGCATCTAAACCCTCAAGGCTACTGATGGCACGAACCAAAGCAGTACCACCGCCCGGTACAACACCTTCTTCAACGGCCGCTCTTGTTGAATGTAAAGCATCTTCAACACGGGCTTTTTTCTCTTTCATTTCCATTTCAGTCGCTGCACCGACTTTAATAACTGCAACACCGCCGGCTAATTTAGCCAAACGCTCTTGTAGTTTTTCTTTGTCGTAGTCTGACGTTGCATCTTCTGCTTGTGCACGAATTTGCGCCACACGACCGGTAATTTGGTCTTCAGCACCCGCACCGTCAATCACAGTGGTATTATCTTTAGTGATTTGTACTTTTTTCGCAGTTCCGAGTTGATCCAGCTCTGCTTTTTCCAAAGACAAACCGACTTCTTCAGAAATAACCACACCACCGGTCAAGATAGCGATATCTTCCAACATCGCTTTACGACGATCACCAAAACCCGGCGCTTTAACAGCCGCGACTTTAACGATACCACGCATGTTATTAACCACTAACGTTGCCAGAGCTTCGCCTTCAACGTCTTCAGCGACAATCAATAACGGACGGCTGGCTTTAGCCACATTCTCAAGAATAGGCAATAAATCTCTGATATTAGAAATTTTCTTATCGAAAATCAAAATGAATGGGTTCTCCAACTCAACACTCATGCTGTCTTGATTGTTAATGAAGTAAGGTGATAGGTAACCACGGTCAAACTGCATGCCTTCAACCACATCTAACTCATTGTCCAGACCGCTGCCTTCTTCAACCGTAATCACGCCTTCTTTACCGACTTTGCCCATGGCATCGGCAATGATCTGACCCACTGACACGTCTGAATTCGCTGAAATAGTACCGACTTGAGCAATCGCATTACCATCAATACACGGTACGGCTAATTCTTCAATGGACTTCACAGCAACAATGACCGCTTGGTCAATACCACGTTTCAGATCCATGGGGTTCATGCCCGCTGCAACCGCTTTCAAACCTTCATTGACAATTGATTGTGCTAAAACAGTCGCGGTTGTAGTACCGTCACCGGCCGCATCAGAAGTATGGGATGCGACTTCTTTAACCATTTGCGCGCCCATATTTTCGAATTTATCTTTTAATTCGATTTCTTTTGCAACCGACACACCATCTTTAGTCATAGTCGGTGCACCAAAACTTTTGTCGAGTACGGCATTACGCCCTTTAGGGCCCAAAGTTACTTTTACTGCATTTGCCAAAACATTGACACCTGCAGCGATTTTATTACGGGCTTCATCGCCGAAAATTACATCTTTTGCTGCCATTTTATATCCTATAAACGATTAATTAATATTCTTATCAGGTAAATCAAGCGCGACACTTAGTCCAAAACACCCATGATGTCTTCTTCACGCATAACGATTAGATCATCGCCATCAACTTTGACTTCGTTGCCGGAGTATTTTCCAAACAACACTCTATCGCCAACTTTTACATCAAGTGCACGAACGTCGCCATTATCAAGAACTTTACCATTGCCTACAGCCAACACAGTGCCTTCACTGGGCTTCTCTGCTGCTGAACCTGGAAGCACAATGCCTCCTGCTGAGGTTGTTTCTTCTTCAACACGTTTGACAATTACTCTGTCGTGTAACGGACGTATTCCCATCAACTTCTCCTAATTAAAATTAAACAATTACTTTTTAGCTTCAAATGCAATTAGCACTCGACATCAATGAGTGCTAATAATAACTATCTTTTGCAGTCTGTCAAGTATTTTGGCATTATTTGGGCTCTCTCTTTAGCCAATCACCCGATCATGAATGACCAGCAATTATTACGTTATAGCCGCCAGATCATGTTGCCGCAAATCGATATTGACGGCCAACAACGCATCCTAAACAGCCGCATACTCACGATTGGTGCCGGTGGCTTGGGTTGCCCTGCCACCCTTTATCTGGCTGCCGCGGGAGTGGGTCACATCACCCTGTATGACGATGATGTTGTCGATCTGTCCAACCTCCAACGCCAAATTACTCACCATACTGAAGATATTGGGACTGATAAGGTTTTTTCAAGTGCACAAACACTGAAAAGCTTAAATCCTGAAACACAAGTTATCGCTAAAAATGAACGATTGGCGGGCAATCAGTTACTGGAAGAAGTTAAAAAGGCAGATATCGTACTCGATTGCAGCGATAACTTTAAGACTCGTTTTGCGATTAACAGAGCCTGTGTCAAGCACCAGACACCGCTTATTTCCGGCGCTGCTATTCGCTTTGAAGGGCAACTGTCAGTCTTTACTCCGGGGCATGCTGAAAGTCCGTGTTATAACTGCCTGTATCAGGAGTCCGACGACGAACAACAAAACTGCGCCACCCATGGGGTCATCGCCCCCATCACCGGTATCATCGGATCCATGCAGGCCTTAGAAGCCCTTAAAGTGATTGTCGGAATCGGGAAAACCGTGACCGGTCGGCTATTATTGCTTGATGGCTTAACCATGGAATGGAATAGCCTGACCCTAAAGAAGAACCCACTGTGCCCAACCTGTAGTCAACGCTGACAGCTTAGGCATGACCTTATTGTGGAGCCACGACGTATTCAGCCGTTTTTTTTCTGCGCTAACCATTTTTGTAAAAAAGGATCAATCTTAGCGAGTACCGGTCCCATCCCGTGACTGGCACCGTGCACCTCACCAAACGGTTGTTTCGGGTCTTTTTCAAAAGCGTAGATAAAAAAACCAAACGGGATACAAATAACAAAAGCGGCTAAAAACATAGCCAGCGTTACAAAAATAACCTCACCGAACATCTATAAAAACTCCAAAAAATTATATCCGCGGAACTATAACCTGACTAGCCCTAATACTTCAAGTGTTATATTATAAAAAACAATCAATGACTTCACTGAAAGCACAAAACCATCGCCGACCCTTAACTCTTAAACCGACAACAAGCGGAGTAATCGTCCTAACTCAACATTGCGTTCTCAATTTTTTCATCGTATACTCACGGGTAGCTTTCTTGATCAAGCTAGCTTAAATAATAAAAATTTTGGAGGTATATACCATGAAATGGGAAACACCAAGTTACACAGATCTTCGTTTTGGTTTCGAAGTGACTATGTATATCAACAACCGTTAATCGATTAACGGCTTGTTAAAAAGGGGCTCCGTGAGCCCCTTTTTTTATTGCTCTCTTTATTCTTTAACCCTCCCCATAGTATCATTCAGCCTCTACATTGACTGACCCATCGCATTTATTTAGGATTTAAAATATGAAAATAAGAGTATTAGGTTCCGGCGCCGGCGGCGGTTTTCCTCAATGGAACTGCAACTGCGATAATTGCCGTCGGTTGCGACACAACGATATCAACGCCAAAGCCCGTACCCAGTCATCAATTGCTGTCAGTACCGATGACACTAACTGGCTCCTGATTAATGCTTCTCCGGATATTCGCACGCAGTTAGAAACCTTTCCTGCAATACAACCCAAACAAGGTATCCGCGACACCGGTATTAAAGCGATCATGCTCATGGACAGTCAGATTGACCATACCACCGGTTTGCTCATCTTACGCGAAGGGGAACCTTTAGATATTTACTGTAGCGAAATGGTCCGACAAGATCTCACCACCGGCTTCCCGCTCTTTAATATGCTGGCTGACTATTGCACCGTTAATCACCACCCGATTCCGGTCGATGGCAGTGGCTTTGAAATTGCCGGCATTGATGATTTACGTTTTTATACCCACGCCTTAAAAAGTAAAGCACCGCCGTATTCACCGCACCGCCACGACCCGCATGACGGCGACAATGTCGGGGTGATTATTGAACAAATTTCAACGGGAAAAAAGGTTTACTATTCACCGGGCTTAGGGGCATTTGAACCGCACGTCATGCGCGCGATGGAAGCGGCTGACTGTCTGTTAGTAGACGGGACTTTTTGGACCGATGACGAAATGATCTGCCAGAAAGCCGGTATTAAACGCGCACAAGATATGGGCCATTTGGCACAATCAGGCCCCGGCGGCATGCTCGAAACCCTCAATACGATCGACAATACCCGAAAAATATTGATTCATATCAACAATACCAACCCGATTTTAGATGAAGATTCAGAGCAACGACAAATTCTGGATCAAGCCGGTATTGAAGTGGCCTACGACGGTCTTGAAATAGAACTGTAACGGAACAAAACCTATGACCGCTCAAGATCCTTTAAGTCGTGGAGCCTTTGAAGCCCAAATTCGCGCCATGGAGCGCTACTACCACATTCATCATCCCTACCATGTGATGATGAATAATGGCGAGCTCACCCGAAAACAAATTCAGGGCTGGGTGGCTAACCGTTTTTATTATCAGGTTAGTATTCCTATTAAAGATGCCAATATCATGGCTAATTGCCCCGATCAAGCGACCCGTTCGCAATGGGTACAACGGATTCTTGACCACGACGGCCAGGGCGATGATCCCGGCGGCATTGAAGCATGGATTCAACTGGGTGAAGCGGTGGGTTTAACCCGCGACGAAGTGGTCTCACAAGAACACGTACTGCCCGGCGTCCGCTTTGCGGTCGACGCTTACATTAATTTTGCCCGGCGTGCTGACTGGCATGAAGCCGCCAGTTCATCCCTCACTGAGCTCTTTGCGCCTAAAATCCATCAACAACGCCTTAACAACTGGCCAGAGCATTACCCCTGGATAGATATGCGCGGCTATCAATACTTTAAAAAACGCCTGACCGAGGCGCGGCGCGATGTGAACCACGGCCTTGAAATCACGCTGGATTGGTATAAAACCCGTGAACAACAGGAAAGAATGCTAACCATCCTCAAGTTTAAACTCAATGTACTGTGGACCATGCTCGATGCCATGACCATGGCCTATGTCCATGAGACACCGCCCTATTTTAATATCGAAGATGCGTAAAGGACACACCTCATGGCACTAAACCCCGACAGCTTATGGGCTTTCTCACCCATGCACCGCCTGCAGTGGGAAGAGGCGCAACAAAAAGACGTTATTTTATACCCCGAAGGCATGGTTGAACTGAACCAAAGTTCGGCTGAAATCCTTAAACTGTGTGATGGGAGCCGAAATCTTGATAAAATTGTCACCGACTTGGAAGAAAAATTTCAAGCGCACGGTCTTAAACATGACATTTCCCAATTTTTAGAAGTAGCACTGAACAATGGCTGGATCACCGAACACTAACCCCCATAAACCGCGCTGGTTACTGGCAGAGCTAACCTATGCCTGCCCATTGCAATGCCCTTATTGCTCTAACCCTGTGGATTACAGTAACTACCCCACGGAGCTGAGTACTGAGGACTGGAAACGGGTCTTAACTGAGGCCCGAAAAATGGGTGCCGTACAGTTGGGGCTGTCGGGCGGCGAACCCTTGACCCGCACCGATTTGGCCGAAATTGTCCGCCATGCCAGCGGTTTAGGCTATTACTCTAACCTGATCACCTCCGGCTACGGCCTCACTGAAGCGCGCATTGTGGAACTTAAAGAAGCCGGCCTCGACCACATTCAAGTCAGCATTCAGGCCAGCACCCAAGAACTTAACGATCACATTGCCGGCACCAAGTCCTACAGCCACAAGCAAGACGTGGCCCGGCTGGTTAAAAAACACGGCTACCCGATGGTGCTGTGCGTGGTGATTCACCGGAAAAACATTCACCAAATGGCGGACATTCTAAAAATGGCCTCTGAATTAGGTGCCGATTACTTAGAATTAGCCAACACCCAGTACTACGGCTGGGCCCATAAAAACCGCGACTTACTCCTGCCCAGCCGTGAGCAATTTGAAACCGCTGAAAAAATTGCCCAAGACTACAAAGAAACCGTCAAAGGCAAAATGAAAATTTACTATGTGGTGCCAGACTATTATGAGGATCGCCCGAAAGCCTGTATGAATGGCTGGGGCACCACCTTTTTAACGGTAGCGCCTGACGGCGTTGCACTGCCCTGTCATTCCGCACGCGAACTCCCAGGTCTTGATTGCCCCAATGTCACCGATTTCAGTATCGATGCCATCTGGAACGACTCAAAAGCGTTTAATTTTTTCCGCGGCGATGACTGGATGAAAGAGCCGTGTCGGAGTTGTTCTGAGAAAGCCCAAGACTTTGGCGGTTGCCGTTGTCAGGCCTATTTACTGACTGGCGATATGTATAACACCGACCCGGTATGCAGTAAATCGCCGAATAAACATCTGGTGCAAGCGGCCATCGACCAAGCTATGGCCAGTGCTGAGCAAACGATTGAAGTACCCTTGGTTTTTAGAAATAGCAAGAACTCTAAAAACATCAGTAATTGATCTTTAAACTCGCCGCGCCGTTCAAACTTTTTTAATGTAAACCTTCCCAAGGCTGATACAAGCCTTGGGTTTGTACCCCGGCAGTCTCCAGTATCCGCCCGACACTTTCGTCAATGAGTTGTGCTAAGGTTTTCGCCTTGCCGTAAAAGGCCGGG
This sequence comes from Methylococcaceae bacterium, assembly GCA_012965425.1. Classification (GTDB taxonomy): domain Bacteria; phylum Pseudomonadota; class Gammaproteobacteria; order Methylococcales; family Methylomonadaceae; genus OPU3-GD-OMZ. The sequence goes on along the minus strand of DTSI01000066.1, from coordinate 51,707 downwards.
AGCGGCGGGAAAATAATGCCGCCCATTTCCGTCACTAAGCCCATATTACGAATGTGAGCTAAATTCAACGGCGTTTCACGGGGCACCACCACCAACCGGCGTCGTTCTTTTAAAGACACATCCGCCGCTCTTGAGATTAAGTTATCGCCAAAGCCGTGCGCGATGGCTGCTAAGGTTTTCATCGAACACGGGGCGATGATCATCGCATCGGTTTTAAACGCGCCACTGGCGACACAGGCGGCAATATCGTTAATGTCGTGACCAACATCGGCCAAGGCATACAGGTCTTTACGCTTTAAATCCAATTCGTGCTTAATATTTAACACCCCGGCATCGGAAATAATCAAATGGGTTTCAAAATCAGGCATCTCTTTTAAAATCGCCAACATGCGATAGCCGTAAACGGCGCCAGTCGCGCCGGTCATCGCGATAATAATTCTTTTTTTCTTAGGTTTTTCCAAAACGTTGTTTTCCTTTTACCTATTAGGTTCTTTTTTAAAATCATCCATCGCCGTGACCAAGGCATCGACCATGGCCTCCCCTTGAGCAATATGGCCGGCTGCCGGTAACACTTTAAAATCAGCCTGCGGTAAGGCACGGGCCAACTGCCAGCCTGCCTCCAGTGGACAAACTAAATCCTGGCGCCCATGAATAATGACCACCGGTATATCAGTCAGTGTACCGCATTGATTTAGAATTTGATTCTCTTCAATAAAGTAATGGTTTTTGGCATAGTGAAGCTCCATTTTAACTTGGGCTAGTAACTTTTCCGCATCAACGCCTTCATCATCGGCGCTATAATCCGCCCCCAAGGCTAATTGATTGCCCCACAGCGCCCACGCTTTGGCCGCCTTGATTGCTGCCTGATGATCGGTCCCGAATACGGTCTTGTAAAGACTCTCGACGCGCTCGTTAACAGCATGTTCTGGCAAGGCGGCGAGCAAATCCTCAAACAATTCGGGGTAAATTTTATTGGCACCCTCTACTATAAACCAGTCCATATCTTGGCGACGCGCTAAAAAAACGCCCCGAAGCACTAACGCATCAACCCGCTCTTTATATTGTTGTGCATACAACAAGGCTAAAGCCGCCCCCCAAGAGCCGCCAAAGAGCACCCAAGTGTCAATGCTAAGATGTTTTCGAATCGTTTCCAAATCGGTAATTAAATCAGCAGTAGTATTGCCTTGGATTTTCCCAAAAGGTTTTGATTGTCCGCAGCCGCGTTGGTCGAACAAGATGATATGAAAAAAATCGGGATTAAAAAACTGACGGTGAGAAGGTCTTGTCCCTGAACACGGGCCGCCGTGCAGGAAAAGCACCGGAATACCAGAGGCGTTCCCCGATTGCTCGACATAAAGGGCATGACCCGCCGTTACGGCCAGATGAAAGGTCTTAAACGGGGCAAGGTCTGGGTAAAGTGTTCGCATAGGGGGGCTATGCTAACAATATCGCGGTGAATTACCAACCTAAACTGAACAAGCAATGATGGTACAAGTCTGATAGTGACCATTAACTACAAAATTGGATAAAATGCTGATGACGACCTACGCCGTAAAACGCTAACTCCCGGGCATTACCTTAGAGCAACTCGCCGAGGTGCAACAAAAGGTGATCGCGACCCGTCAAACCATGACCGAAAACGGTGCGCCGATAAGCCACATTTGCAGTAACTCCTTTCCCGAAGACGTCCCCTCACCAGCCTGTTTGAGGCCGGCAACACTGAGGCCGTTGAACCAATCAATGAAAGCATCGGCGTTCCTTACACCGACATTTGTGAAATGTTAGATTTAGTGCCTTAACTTTTCTGACAAGAGGGCTTACTTTAAGAACCCAAAAAAAACCACAACCTCTTTTGAAGAAACAAAAAGTCTTTTTTTGATTATTTTAATAACCCTAATGCAAAAAACTACCGGCATAAAAAAAGGCAAGATTTAACCCTTGCCTTTTTATTAACCGAAAGCGGTTTTTTTTACGTCAACTTAGAAGCCTAAACTGACATAACCACCGGCTGTCATGCCGTCAACGTTAACGCCGTCGGTCGCATTACTGGTTAGGTGATAACGGATATCACCACCGGCATAAATGTCTTTCCAGATTTTATAATCGGCACCGACTGCAAATTGCACACCGACTGTACTCACTGTAACCCCATCAGATGGAGGACTGATCACGTGGAATGCAAAACCTGCTGGGATGACCCAAGGGCGAAAATTACTGCCTTCCATGAACTTGATTTTAGGTGAAGCACTTAAAGTAAACTGTGTAACCGTAACAGTATTTGCACAAGCACCATAAGGACCAACATCACCCGCAGTGAGACCCAACCCTGCGGTACTTAGTGCATCTGTACTACAAACAGCTGCAGCTAATGAATCCATTCCACCATTTTGAATAATAGCATTTACTGAATCATTAGCCGCAGTCGGTAATGGCGCACGATTCAAACTTGCACGATCAAATTCTTTGTATTCAAACATGATTTCAGCCAACACTTCAGCCGGCACACCGATTAAATCCGAAATACCAAACAAGTCGCTATTGATATGATGATCTAGAGCGGCACCAAAATACCAACCATCCCGGTCACCATTCGGATCATTTCCTGTTAAATCTGCAGTATTAACGCCTAACCCACCAATGTTAATTCCGCCACCACTGCCATCCCAATTAGCGTCAGTTAGAATATCGCCAATACGGCTGTTATCCATCCGTGCAAAACCGCCTCTGAACGAGACTCGGTTTTTCTTTTGCTTCAATACTTTCACCGCATTAACGGTATTTTCCCATTCTTGCAACGATTGTGCACCGCCCGCTGATTTAACGCGTTTCAGTTCTTTTTGCATTGATTTCATCATGCCCGATAACGCATTGATTTGCGCCTGCATGCTTGTATGGTCGCCCGCTGTGGCTTGCGGTGCGATCACTGCGCCTGAGACTGCTAAGGCAATCGCTGCGGCTAGTTGTGTTTTTTTCATTTATTCCCCCTTAAAAGAATTTTTTTTCACATTTTTATCTCTGTTGCAACACTTAATCGCCGGTTACAACAATGGCTAATGCTACGGTTTGCATATTAGCAACTCTCAGGCAATATTTCAAGCCTTTAGTTGTTTTTTTATTAGCGCTATTTACTTTTAAAATCAATGCCTTATAAATATTAGTTAAATTTAATTATTAACTGTTGCTGTTACGCCACACCGCATGCAGCCCTTAACCCCTCCTAAAATGGGATTTTCTAACCCTTTTAATACCTCAAACGACGCTCAAACCGCGCATAAAAGTCATAACCGCGCTTTAACGCCTAAAATCCACGCACACAGGCCCTTAAAACCTTAAAGTTAAGGCAATCTTAAGCAATCGTGTTAAATTAATTAAATGCCTTATACCCTTAGACCTCACTAGTTAACTGTAAAGACCATGGAGTCATCCTTTTGGACGGAAACCTGCCGCTACGGTGCCATTCACCGCACCACAACTCCTGCAAAGGCTGCCAATAGCCGCTGTTTAGTGGTGTTTGTCCACGGCCTGTTTGGCGACAGCTTAAAAACCTGGGGCAAAATGCCCGAATGGGTGCTCACCAAGGCGGGGGTTAACTGCGATGTCATCTCCTTTGACTACCCCTCAAAGCCTTGGGAGCGTAGCAGCCTCGAACAAGCAGCCGATGATTTAGCCGTATGGCTGGACAATGAATTTAACGACCACCGCCATTTAATTTTTATTACCCACAGCACCGGCGGACTGGTGGTCAAACAACTCTTAAGTAATGCCTTTGCCGCCCATATTGAAACCGGGCTTGACCACCAAAGCCTTGACTACCCCAGCAATGAATCGCTGTGGTTTAAAACCCGCCGAGTGCTGAACATTGCCGTCCCGCACCAGGGCGGCGACCCCTTAACCGGCAGTCTGGGTCATTTTGCCTATCAAGGGCTGTACCCGCTCGCCTGGCCGGCACTCGCACTGACCCGATTACTAACCCAAGGGAAAAAAGATTTTGGCAAAAACGACCTGATCGCCAGTATTTATTGTAAGAATAAAGAGCTTCGCCACTGGGAGGCCGAATTTCTGCAGCAACAACGCCGTTGTAAACTCGCCCACCTGCCCTACCCCAAAGTGCAGGATATCGGTGCTAAATCGGACCTGTCTGTGCGTTATCAGACAGACGGCCCTGCGCGCCATATCTTTTTTCGCGGGACCCATAAATCGATTAAAATCCCTAAACGCATTAACGCCCCGATTGTCAGTATTGCCGCCGACATCGTGCGCCTGCAAGCCCAAGACTTAGGGCCGATGCTGGTCGATGAAACTCTCAAAAGAATTGTCCAAGTGAACCAAAAATCCGCCTGTACACAGCTGATCGAGCAGACCGACGACATCACAGCAACCCCGTTGCCCGCTATCAACGGCGCCCATGTTGGCAGCCAACAACACATCGTCAATCAGGTCACCCAATCAGTCCAACGCAGCGATGAGCGCCCCCGGCAACTGGTGATTACCGGTAAGGCGGGAGTGGGAAAATCGTTTGTCTGCCGCATGATTGCCTGGCACTTAGGGTGTAATTACCTTTCCACACCGGCCCCACCCAACCCCTTAGTGCTGTTCATCCCGCTGCAACAAGTTACTTTTGAGGACCATACCACCCAAGAATTTGACTGGGAACGCCTGTGGCAATGGTGGCTCCAGCGGTGCGAAACACTCTCGCCGGAGCTGAACTGTGACCGAAATTGGCTGGAAGAGACCTTACTGAAAAAACCCACCACCTTGATTCTGGACGGTTTGGATGATTTTCTCAGTAATCATGCTAATTTAGGCATTGCCCAAATCCAGACCCTGTTACACCTTTTTAATCAACGCTACGCCAATAACACCCGGCTCACCGTGCTGATTAGCCTGCGAAGTTCCACCCACGGCCTCGAACGGCTTACCCGCTCTCGAGACGATATTTTTGAAATTCAAGCGCTGACGGCCGATCAGGCCCAAGCCCTTTTCCCGGCCTGCCGTGATTGGGTCGCCACGTTGGCAGATAACCCACATTTATTGGAACAGGTATTAACCCCAGCCATTTTAGCCAATTACCAACCCGACCCCGGCTGCCAGCTGGGACGCCCTGAAACCCCCACCCAAAGCAGTATTTTTTGCCAAACGCTGCGCGGTCTGTTAGCCCGCAATCCACTGGTCGGCACCTTAACTCAAACCCAGCAATTTATCACCGTAACCCACCTAGCCCAAGCCTTAGCTTTTATCGCCTGGCTTTTTTTTGTCGCCTCGCGCGGCACCAGTAACAGTACCGCCCTGAGCCATGACGCTAAAACCCACCGGAAAAACTGGGAAGCCTTTTTTGAACACAGCAAAACAACCAACAGCGATTGGTATTACCGTCAAATTGAACCCCATAGGTGCGATCTTCTCACCAGCCTCAGTATTATTGAACACCCAGCGAGTTGCCTGACACTGTTAGAAAACAGTGTTTTTATTCCCACCGACAGCGTGCAATTTCGCTTTATGCATCAGCAATGGCAAGATTTTTTACTGGCCCAATTTTTTGTCACCTGCCTTCAAAACCGCCATTTTGAACGGTTAGGCCTGAGCGCCTTTCCTACCCGCATCTTTCGTCTCGCCGGTGATAATTTTACCGACACCCTGACCGACAGCTTTATCAAACAACTCTTAAACTGTGCGCAACAACAAGAAAACCCGTATATTCTGGGCAATGTAATTGCCTTTTTGGCGTGGACCACAACGGCGCTAGAAGCCCCTGCCATCCGCCGATTACTGGCACAAACAGCACAGTTTGACCCCTTATCCCGACTCATCCTGATCGGCGGCTTAGCGCATAGGGTCTTAGATGCGGACCCGAACGACACGTCACTGACTGACCTCAGCCGCCAATTGGTCCCGGTACTCACTGCCTTCGCAAACCCTGAAACCGCGCCCACCGATGATCCGGTCGCTACCAGCATGAGTTGGTATTACGCACATGCTATTACCCAAAAACAACAACGCCCAAAACCTGAACAACCCTTGCCTACTTTAGACTTTAGTGATGCCACCACTGCAAAAGTCTTACCGGTGATCTGCACGGTTAAGGGCAGCGAACTCACTCTGGATAACCGTTCACGCTCTTTTCAAATCGCTCTTTTAGGCGCTATTGCCGATGTTTTTAATAACCCACAGCTGATTATTCGTGCACTGCATTATTTGTATTATCTACTGGTCGCTCAAAAACACGGCATCCATAGCCATGAGGTCTCCGTTGAACTGCCAGCCCTTTTGACCCCGGACTGCGCTTTTGAACAATTAATTAACGCCTCCACCCTGACACCCCAGCTCGCAACACTTTATAGCCGGTGCCAGCAGTGTCACTTACAAATACAACAAGGCATCAGCCGCCGCTAACCTCCCGACAATCGAAACCCGAAAGACATGCTTTTTAAGGTAAAATAACCCCCTTAAATTAACCATATGCTATTTTTTCATGCAAGGTACACCCGATATCACCCTGATTGGCGGCGGCATCATGGGGCTGTTAAGCGCCCGCGAACTCGCCTTGGCCGGCCTGACCGTAACGGTTCTTGAGCGCCAGAAAATTGGCCGGGAAGCCTCCTGGGCCGGCGGCGGCATCATGCTGCCCTTATACCCTTGGCGCCAAGACGCCTCTATTACCACGCTCGTCAATGCCAGCTTAACGCTTTACCCCGCCCTGACCGAAACGCTGCACGGTGCGACCGGTATTGACCCTGAGTATTTAACCTCAGGTTTGCTCATTACCGAAAACCCTGATTACCAGGCCGCCCAGCAGTGGTGCCAACGTAATCACACCCCGGTGGAATCTGCACCCGAATCACTCTTGTCCCGATTGAACGGTCCGTTTGACCACCCCTTATGGCTTCCTGACATCGCACAGCTTCGTAACCCCCTTTTCATCAAAGCCCTGACAGCCGATTTACACGCAAAAAAGGTCACCTTAATCGAAGATTGCGTCCTACAAGGTGTGCGCTGTAAAAACAATCGGATCACCGTCCTTACCACCAGCCAAGGTGCCTTACCGGTTAATCATCTCGCCTTAACCACCGGCGCCTGGTCTGGGAAACTGTGGCAAACGCTTTGGCCCAGCGCCGGCCCTACTACGCTCAAGGTCCAACCCCTTAAAGGCCAAATGCTGATTTTTGATGCCCCCCCAGGACTGTTAGCGCCGATGATTTTAGCCGGCGATCGCTACTTAATACCGCGAAAAGACGGTAAAATACTGGCCGGCAGCACCGTCGAGAAAATGGGTTTTGACAAAACCACGACCACACCAGCCAAAGCGGCCTTAACGGACTTTGCTTTAAATTTACTACCGGACTTAAAGCCATGGCCGATCACCCACCACTGGGCCGGCCTTCGCCCGGGCTCCCCCAATGGCATTCCTATTATTGGCTTACACCCAACCATTAACAACCTGAGCATCAACTGCGGTCATGGCCGTAGCGGCCTGATCATGGCGCCGGCATCAGCGCGCTTGTTAACCGATTTAATTTGTCAACGCACTCCGATCGTTGACCCCAACCCCTATCAACTTAACGCACAAACCCTATGAACTTATACTCCCTCGCAAGACCGCTGCTGTTTAGACTGGACCCTGAAACAGCCCATACCTTTACCCTCACGCTACTGGACTGGCTACATTTTTTTAAACTCACCACAATAATCTTTCCGACCGTCAAAACGCCTCCCTCAACCGTCATGGGGCTGAGCTTTAAAAATACCGTCGGACTGGCCGCCGGACTGGATAAAAATGGCGCCCATATCGACTCACTGGCTGCTTTAGGGTTTGGTTTTATTGAAATCGGTACCGTAACACCACGCCCACAACCGGGGAACCCCAAACCCCGTTTATTTCGTCTCGTTGAACACGAAGCCATTATCAACCGCATGGGCTTTAATAACGTAGGGGTAGACCGGCTGATTGAAAACGTTAAAAAAGCACAATTCAAAGGAATTATCGGGATAAATATCGGCAAAAATGCCGACACCCCGATTGAAAAAGCAGCGACAGATTATTTAATTTGCTTAAAAAAGGTTTACCCGTACGCCAGTTATGTGACGGTTAATATTTCCTCCCCAAACACCCAGGACTTACGGCAACTCCAGCAAGGCGATGACATCAGACAGCTCCTTGCCGCATTATCCAAAGAACAACAAGCCCTTAACCTCAAGCATAAAAAACACGTTCCCTTGGTATTAAAAATTGCTCCGGATTTATCGACTGAAGAAATTGACCATATCGCCGCACTCCTGCTTGAATTTAACCTCGATGGCGTGATCGCCACCAACACCACTCTCAGCCGTACCAAGGTTGCCGGACACCCGGCAGCTAACGAGGCGGGCGGCCTAAGTGGAGCGCCGGTACGAACCGCTGCCACGACAGTCATCAAACGTCTCAACCAACAACTGGGTGGAAAAATTCCGGTGATTGCCGCCGGCGGCATTTTAACCGCCGCCGATGCCGGCGAAAAACACGCCGCCGGCGCAGTCTTAGTGCAACTCTACAGCGGCCTCATCTATAAAGGACCGGCCCTGATCGGAGCACTGTTAAAGGCCCGAAAAGACATCAAGACCCGCTAATCGGTACTGCCGGCAACGGTCATTTGAGCGACTAAAATAGAGCCGGTACGGGTATTGCGCCGCAGATCAACATCATTACCCACCGCGACAATATTTTGATACATGTCTTTAAGATTACCGGCAATGGTAATCTCTTCAACCGGGTATTGAATCACGCCGCCCTCGACCCAAAAACCGGTCGCCCCACGCGAATAATCGCCAGTGACTTGATTGACCCCCTGGCCGATTAATTCCGTCACTAACAAACCGGTATCCATGGTTGCTAATAACCCCTGTTGGTCTTGATCGCCGGGTTCAATGGTTAAATTATGAACACCGCCGGCATTCCCGGTCGACTCCATCCCTAATTTTCTCGCCGAATAACTACCAAGCACATAACTGGCCAAAATACCGTCGGTCACAATATCGTGTGCCCTGGCCGCAACGCCTTCTCCATCGTAGGCTGAACTCCCTAAGGCTTTCGGCAAAAAAGGTTGCTCATGAATTCTGATAAATTCAGGGAAAACCCGAGTCTCTAGCGCATCCAGCAAAAACGAGGATTTACGATATAAACTCCCGCCGCTGATAGCGCCGATAAAATGCCCTAATAAACTGGCTGCCACTTCTGGCGCGTAAAGTACCGGACATTGCCGAGAACTTAAGCTCTGAGCGCCTAAACGCCGCACAGCCCGTTCTGCCGCCATCACACCTACACTTCTTGAAGACTCCAGGTCATGGGCGTTACGGGCGACGGTATACCAGTAATCACGCTGCATATCATCGCCCTGTTGACCAATAACCGAACAACTGAGTGAATGCCGCGTACTTTCATAACCGTTTAAAAAACCCAGTGAATTACCCAAAACACTAATTCCCTGATGACTATTAACCGTCGCCCCTTCCGAATTGGTAATGAGAGGATCCAACTCTCTGGCAACGGTTTCACAATCTAACGCCAAGGTAATCGCTTGATCGGCTGACAATTCCCAAGGATGACAAACATCTAAATCGGGAAACTGTGTGGCCAACCGGTCGGAATCAGGCAGACCTGAAAAACGATCCTCGCCTGAAAACCGTGCGATACTGCAAGCGGCTTTCACACCGTCTTTAATTGAATCGTCGGTTAAATCGGTCAAACTGGCCGAGCCTTTTTGCTGGCCAAAAAAAACAGTAATGCCTAATCCCTGATCACGGTGATGTTCAATCGTTTCAACCGCGCCTAGCCGACAGGTGACCGATAAACCACGTTCAATCGATAACCCCACTTCAGCCGCACTGGCGCCTTGGTTTTTAGCTTCTTCCAACACGTTGGTGACAATCGTCTCCAAGCGTGCTATTTCTACCTTATTTTGCAAAATAGTACCCTAACTCAAACTGTATTAAAGACTGGTTCCACCCACGGTTAACGAGTCGATCTTAATAGTGGGTTGCCCCACCCCGACCGGAACACTCTGACCTTCCTTGCCACAGGTACCCACACCGCTATCTAATTCTAAGTCATTCCCCACCATCGATACCCGGGTTAGCACATCAGGGCCATTACCAATCAGGGTGGCTCCTTTAACCGGTCGGGTGATCTTGCCATTTTCAATCAGATAAGCCTCACTGGCCGAAAAGACAAATTTACCGGAGGTAATATCCACTTGGCCACCGCCAAAATTACTGGCATAAAGCCCCTTCTCCACCGACGCTATAATTTCGCCCGGGTCACTGTCCCCGGGTAACATATAGGTGTTGGTCATGCGCGGCATCGGTAAATGCGCATAGGATTCACGGCGTCCGTTACCGGTTGCCTTAACGCCCATGAGCCGCGCATTGAGTTTATCTTGCATATACCCTTTTAAAATACCGTTCTCAATCAGCATGGTATTTTCAGTCGGGGTCCCTTCATCATCAATCGACAAAGAACCACGACGCCCGGTTAAAGTACCGTCATCAACAATGGTGCATAATTCAGAGCCCACACGCTCACCCAGCCGGCCACTAAACGCTGAAGTTCCTTTACGGTTAAAATCGCCCTCCAGACCATGGCCAATGGCTTCATGCAATAAGATGCCTGGCCATCCGGGACCCAAAACGACCGTCATTGCACCGGCTGGTGCTTCTGTGGCCTCAAGATTAATAACCGCTTGATGAACGGCTTGACGGCCGTACTCAAGCCCTTTGTCAGCATCCAGAAAATAACCATAATCAGCACGGGCACCGCCGCCCATACTACCCTGCTCACGTCGTCCTGCTTGTTCAATAATCACCGTGACATTCATTCGGATTAACGGGCGAACATCGCCGGCTAATTGACCGTCTTGGTCTGCGATCAGAATACTGTCATGCACGCCGATTAAACTCACAATCACCTGTTCAATACGCTCATCTAACTTGCGGGTTTCTCTGTCGACCCGATGCAATAAATCGACCTTTTCCTGATCAGTTATAGAGTGCAATGGATTAACCGGTAAATAAAGTGCCGGACTCGCCGCAGCCGACGCTACCTGTACTCGGCGTTGCTGCCCCTGACGGGTAATGGCCTTAACATTATGGGCCGCCTCTAACAGAGCCGGTAACACTAATTGGTCGCTGTAGGCAAAACCGGTTTTCTCACCGGAAATAGCCCGAACACCGGCACCTTGCTCGCTGTTATGTGTGCCTTGCTTAATAATACCATCTTCCAAGACCCAGGATTCATAACGACTGGATTGAAAATAAATATCGGCGGCATCCACTTGCGCACCCAACAAACACCCCATAATTTGATCAATATCATGTTCTAATAAATTTGCCGGCCCCAAAATACTCTCTTTTGCCAACGATAACGCACTAACTGCCATGATGCTCACCCACATAGAATTTCCGATGCGATAAAACCGGGAAGGACGCACGGGTTTGACTTAACCGTTCTATATCAATATCGGCAATCGCAAAACCTTTACCGGCCTTATGACAATCTAAGACACCGCCCCAAGGGTCAATAATCATACTGTGCCCATAGGTTTGCCGACCATTGGTGTGAAAACCGCCCTGATTCGGCGCTACGATATAACACAGATTTTCAATCGCCCGCGCTCGCAGCAAGACTTCCCAGTGTGCCGCACCGGTCTTAGAGGTAAATGCCGATGGCACAAAAATCACTTGCGCCCCTTGACGGACCATACGGCGAAAATACTCCGGAAACCGTAAGTCATAACAAATAGAAAAACCCAATTTCCCAAAAGGACTGTCTGCTACTTGTTCGATGTCACCGGCTTCAATCGAATTGGATTCACGGTATTCTTCATCCGTCCCCGGAACACTGACGTCAAACAAATGTACTTTATCGTAACGATTGATACGCTCACCCTGATCATTAAACGTCAAACACGCCGCTCTTATTTTATTATCATCTTCGGCCACCAAGGGCGTTGTGCCACCGACGACCCAAACACCGTATTTTTTTGCAGCCTCAGAAAGAAATGTCTGTATCGGACCGGAGCCATCTACTTCGCGAATATGAACCTTATCTAGCTCAGACTCGCCCATGATTGCAAAATTCTCAGGCAATGCAACCACACGGGCGCCGGCTTGGGCCGCTTCAGCAATTAATTTATCAGCTTCTAATAAGTTGGCTCCAACGCTGGGACCCGATGCCATTTGAATGGCTGCAAATTTATACATAGTAATTATCTTAAACCCTTTAAAATACGACAACTTTTAGTCTTTAGACGACTATCGCACTTCCTCAGTGAAATTAACCAATTCGGTCCAGAATTTCTGCAACAACCCATCATTCTCATAAACTCTAATCACTTCAGGTTGCAACCACGGACCTTCAATAAAATATTGCAACTGCGTCAATTCGTCCGGGTGACTCCCAGTAATACTCTCAACCACCTTACCGGCAATTGTACCAGCAAATGGTATTAACGCTGTGCTTTTAGGCGTTAAGGTAATCACTTGCCGAACATTTTTCTGCGCTAAATCAACCTTCCCCACTACTTTTATTTTCGCCGAAACACCGTCAATCACTAAATCTTGCGTGTGCGCCACGCCCCTGTACAGATGAAAACTGCCGTTCACTTGATTAAAAGCCAATCCTTTGCCAAACATATCGCTGAAATCAAGCTCTAGGCGCCGGCGCCATTCTGACAGATCAAAAAACCCTAAAATACGTCCAATACCCGGCTCAATGCCTAATAAACTCCCTTTACCGAGAGTCCCCCGAACGAAACCATTCAATTTAGCAATCGCCACTGTAGTCGGCCGACCGTCCCAATTCAAGGTGAAATCAAGATCCGCTACCCCCCCTAACAATTCATCGGTAATCGCCATTTCAGTCAATAACAGTCCAAAATCATCCCCATGAAATTGTCCCACCAGATCGGTCTGGTTATCTAAAAAAGACCAACGCCCCTTTAATCGCAATCGATGACTATCAGAGACTAAACTTAATTTATTAATAATCAGCCGGTCAGCCAAGGTCGTGGTTTTAAGCCTAAATTGCCCCAGATCAATGCCACGCCAAAAGAACTGTTCACTGGTTAACTGTAATCGTGGAAATCCCCTAAAATACGCCGCCCCCCCCTCTAATTGTTGGTAAAAGTCATTAACTTCTAGAATATCAAAGGTCTTTAGGTCTAAATTAATCGTTTCATCAACCGCTAAATTAACCGGCCATCGCAAAGTCCCTTGCGTGTTACCGGCTTTAAAATCGCCTAACAATAGGCCATCTTGCTGGTTCAATGATAACGCTACCGGCGCTAGTTCACCGCTCTTTAACGTTAATTTACCCACCTCCACGGTGAGTAAATTAAGTGTATTCCAGTTAAGCGCGTGGCTCCCTTCTAGCCGTTGAGCCACCCCTAACCACCGTTCTAAGTCCAATTGCTCTTTTTTAACTGTAACCACAAAACCCGGCTGCGTTGGTCTATCCGGTATCCCCTCACCGACCATGACATGAGCGGCGTTCAACTGCTGCGTTTGCGCATCAATCAACAGGGCTGCTTTTAATTGCGCACCATAACTCAACTGTGCTTCATACACAGATGCTTGGTCCAATTTAACTACCGCCTGAAAATCAGCATCCAGCGGTGCCTTTTGATCAGAAAATTGCTCCTGCATTCCCGTTAAATTTGAGAATAATCGCAATTGCGTCGCTCTCTGGGGTTCGTTTGGAATAACAATCGCCAATTGATAATCTGAGCCACCCTTAATCAACGACCACCCTTTACTCGGAAAAAAAGCATCCAAATGATTAACATCGGTATACCCTTTCAAAACGACCTGCGTTGCTTCCGATAAATTTTTAACCTCGGCTGACACCGGAAAACCCAAAGCCTCACCTTTAAGTGGCGCGCCCGGCGTATAAAGACCCTGTCCACTAAACCCTAATTCACCGTTAATTTTTTGCACCACAAAATTAACGGATGACAACGCTAATGACGTATCAGTGAGCCGCGCCAAGCCATTAACATGCGCATCGGCCGACAGTACTATCGGGATTTTCATATCAAGAAAAAGATGGTTTTTTCCCTGCACTGAAAACCTATCCACCAACGGCTTAACAATAGGCTTCAGAGGGGTTTCCACCAAAAAACCTATGGTTTTCTCAACCTTTCCAACCACTTCTCCTTTCACCCACACATGATCACTTTGCGTTAAAGAAGGAATTAGAAATTCACTATCCAGCACGGCAGAGCCATTCAATAACCACTGGTCAGCAACGCCGTACATCGCATCGTTAACAAATAAAATTCTGGCATCAATGCCGGTAAACACCGGCCATTGCGGTTCATACTGTAAACCCAGACCGTTGATATCCAATAACGCTTCTAACACTCCGTCGCCCTTTAAAAAAGGGTAGGCCGCTACTGGACCGTGAAATAAAAAATCCGCTTGTTCAAGTTCCCCTGCTAAAAAAGCCTGCTGTAACCAGGTGGTCAAATCGCCATCTAAAAGACCTACAGGTAAATAACCGGCTATCTTTTGAGCCTGAACTGCTTTAATTTGGCTCTGAAAACTCAAAAATGTCTCATCACCTGCCTTAGGCACAATTAACTGAAATCGGTTATGAAAAACACCCAGGTCTATTGTTAGGGCAACGTCATCACTGGATAAAACCCAACGCTTGGCTTCCGAGCGCAAGTCAACGACTCCTGTCAGTGATTGAATAGCCACCGGTTTTGCAAAAACATTCCGGTCGAAATACCGAACCCCTTGAGAGTCAACATTAATCTGTATGTGCTGCTCGGTCCCGGAAAAATGTGCACTTAAATGTTTAAGCCCAGGGTAATTATCGATCGGTAAAAAACCAACGTCATCAAGGCGTCCCTCAACACTAACAGCCTCAGAAATTGTGTGATAATCTAAATTGAGTTCTTGAATAATTCCCGATAATGCCCACTTCTTTAACTGCGGGTATGAATGAAGTTTCAAAGCCCCTAGAAAATCACTGCTCTCACTTAGTTTTGCCAACGGCATTTGGGCCAACGACAAGCCCACCTGATAGCCACCCATCTGCGTATCTTCAGACCATCTGACTGACAAATTATTCTCGGGCCATGACTTTATGCCATTGTCTACTGTCAATTGTCTGAAATCAAGATAAGAACCGCCTGCCGTCTGCCGCCACTGAAACCAACTCGCAACCGATTTCAGATAAGCCTGATGGTGAGTATTGTCAAAAACATTTAAGTGTGAAAGGTCAACGCGTCCGGATAGCCGGGTAAGCACGGATCGTTTAAAATCGCCCCAAACCTCAAGCCCCCCCAAACCTGAGAGAAAAACGCCTTGGCCATCAAGTAAGCTAGTGAGATGAGTCAATGTCGAAACATTCACTTGGTCACTCCTGACATAAAAGTTCCCGGTCAATTCTTGTGAAGAAAAGCCACTGCCTTGTAGTTGAATCGCTACGATAGCGGTATGACCAAGATTCCTTGGCAAATCAAATTGCATCCGAATTTCATGTCCGGGTTGCTGACGATTATTAAGCCATAACTTAATATTTTCAAACCTCAGTACAGGTCCCCCCGTCATCTCGTCTTGAAAAACCACCTGACTCTCGAAGACATCAACAGCACCCACCTGCAACAACCACAACGGCTGATCACCTTGGCTATTGAATCCGGTAATTTGAATAGCACCGTGTTGATTTCGGGTAACCGAAATATCTGCACCCAGCAATTGAACATGACTTGCTGAAATTAAACTCTGGGTCTTAATGAGTGCCCACCCATCTAACCCTAACCGTACTTGCTTAAAAACAACCGAATCCTGACGACTGTCTGCCGGCACTATTTCCACATCATCAAGAATTAGTTCAGGGAACCAGCCTCTGTTTTTAGAGCGCAACTGACCAATGCGAACCGTCACCCCAGCCGCCTCACCAATAGCAGTTTCCAACGCTGATTTATATCGTTCTATATTGAGAGTGAATAGCTGTACAACTAAAACAAAACTCACCAGCACAACGGCTAGCCATTTCAAAACACTGCGCATTTTATTCACAACCGTGTGCCATTGAATTGTCAAAACAGTCCTCAAAAAACCAACCCTGCCTTCTATGATAAATTAGCGAGACAACGCACTCACAAAAAACTACAGCAAAACCACATCATATTGTTCTTGTGTATAACTCGACTCAGCTCTGAACTTAACTTGTACACCCAAAAACGATTCTAACTCAGCCAACATATGCGCTTCCTCATCCAATAACCTGTCAACCACATCATTGGAACCTAAAATCAATAATCGCTGAACATTGTATTGTCTAACCTCACGAAAGATCTCTCTGAAAATTTCCAGACAAATGGTTTCTGCTGTCCTTAAAACACCTCGACCGCTGCAAGTGCTACAGGGCTCACAAAGAATATGCTCCAGACTTTCACGAGTCCGTTTACGCGTCATTTCAACCAATCCTAACGATGAAACCTCTGAAATCTGCGTTTTCGCATGGTCTTTTGCTAAATTCTTCTCTAAGGCCAAGAGCACCTGCTTTCGATGCTCCTCACTCTTCATATCAATAAAATCGATAATGATAATGCCGCCTAAATTCCTCAATCGCAGTTGCCTTGCTATCGCCAGCGTTGCTTCCAAATTTGTTTTGAAAATGGTCTCTTCGAGATTCCGCCCACCCACATAGCCACCGGTATTAACATCTACCGTAGTCATCGCCTCAGTTTGGTCAAACACCAGGTGCCCGCCAGACTTCAGACTGACTTTACGATCAAGGGCACGGGTAATTTCATCTTCAATACGATAAATATCAAAAAGCGGCCGATCGCCGCCATAGTGTTCGATGATAGGTAATAATTCAGGTACAAATTCTTGTGCAAACTGAACCAATTTAATATGGGTCTCGCGAGAATCCACCCGGACCCGATCTAAACCCTCACGGTACAGATCACGCAAGGCTCGTACGCTTAAAGGCGAATCCTGATAGACCAAGGTTTTACTTTTTGCTGTTGTTATTTTAGTTGCAACCGCTCGCCATAATTTATGAAGAAACATCAAGTCAGCTTCTAAAACACTTTCTTCCTCTCCTTCAGCGGCCGTTCTTGCAATAAACCCACCGGTTTCATGCTCACTTTGAAAAGTTTCAAGACAGGCTCTTAATCGAACCCGCTCTTCTTCACACTCAATACGTTGTGAAATACCGATATTACTCGCATAAGGCATATAAACCTGATAACGCGAAGGAATAGAGATTTCCGCACTCAATCGTGCTCCCTTACTGCCAATAGGATCCTTAATAACCTGAACAACCAGCCGTTTACTCTGGTATAAATAATCCTCAATATTTTCAGTGCCCTTGGCATCAAGGTCACGCTGACAAAGGTCACCAATATGTAAAAAACCGGCTTTAGGTAAGCCTATATCGACAAAGGCTGCTTGCATGCCCGGCAGAACCCGACAAACCTCACCGATATAAATATTGCCCAGCAATTCCTGTTGACTTATTCGCTCAATGACAATTTCCTGCAACACGCCGTTCTCAATCACCGCCACACGCGTTTCGGGCGGCGTTACATTAATCAGAATTTCTTCACTCATGCCTGTTTCAACACCTTTACTCCAACGTTTTCTAACAAACTCATGGTTTCAAAGAGCGGTAGCCCTACAATCCCTGAATAACTTCCCGAACAACGTTCAACAAACATTGCCCCCAGTCCTTGAATAGCATAACCGCCAGCCTTATCAACAGGTTCTCCGGTAGCCCAGTAGTCGCGGATCTCCTGCGCCGACAATACCCGAAAAGTGACCTCTGAAATGCTCAACGCCTGCCAATGCTGACCGTATCGTAAAGAAACGGCTGTCAACACCTGATGAGTCACACCTGACAATGCCTCTAACATTATTAAGGCATCCACCTGATCTTTAGGTTTGCCCATAATCATACCATTTAAGACTACGCTGGTATCAGCTGATAATACGGGAAGGCAATGATCACTCGACTGCCAGACTTGCTGTGATTTTTTAGCTGCCACCCGACGCACATAATCTACCGGTGGCTCAGAAACTAACACACTTTCATCAACCTCAGCGACACGCACCAAATACGCAAGCCCCATCTGCTCTAGGAGCTCACGACGACGCGGAGAGGCTGACGCTAAAATAATTTCAGCCGTCATTAACGGTGATAAGGGTGATTTCTAGATAGGCTCCAAGCGCGATAAATTTGCTCTGCCACAACAATTCGCACTAACGGATGAGGAAAAGTCAAATTAGATAAACACCAAGACTCGTTCGCACTCGCTAAGACCGGTTCGGCCAAACCATCAGGACCGCCCACTAATAACGCAACATTTTTCCCCAAGGTCTGCCATCGATTCAAGGCGGCGGCTAACTCTGGTGTGCTCCACGGGCGCCCACTTAAATCCAAGGCGACACGGTGTACCCCAGCTGGTATTTTAGCTGCCATTTTATCGCCTTCTTCTGTAACCAATCGTTCAATACTCGAATTTTTAGAACGTTTACCGGGCGCAACTTCTTTGAGCACCAATTGACATTCACGCGGCAATCGCCGCGCATACGCCTGATAACCTTGCGTGACCCATCCCGGCATTTTATTACCCACTGATACTAAAAATATTTGCATAATTCGTGAAAATACACGGTTTCCTTTGCTCCAGCTAAACGCCGTTATTAACTGTTTTTTTACTCGCTCCGTAACCATAAAGAGCGGACCCTATTTTGAATTTTACAGCGTTCCAGGCCGTGACCCTTATTATAAAAGACTCACACTCTTATTGGTTAATCATCACCGCCTTGGTGTTCAACAATCTAAAAACACTAACGTTTCACTCGCCCAACAACTGCCTGCCAATTTAATCGTTGCTTACTGGACTTATAAACAGTGGTATTGGTATACATATAGAATAGCGTCATCATGATCTTTTTATGTTGCAAAATTTTTGGCGCCGCTTTTGCATGGTATTCATTAACGGCTTTCTCCACATATTCTTTTATTTTTGGTGCAATCTCCTGCTGATATTTAGAAACATAAGGTTCTATTTTTTCTCGCTGTTTTACTATCTGAGCGACCATATCATCAAGTTCTTTTCTCGTTATTTTCTTCATAACACCCCCTCAATAAACAAGCACCGCAAAAAACTCACCACCACATCAAAACTTTCTACGCACGCTAACAATCAAACAATTAACCCACCTGACGGTGGTTCTTTTGGGTTCTGTCCAAACGAATTATCACCCGTCTCACTGTCAATTGTAAAAAAATAAATCAACACCAAACTGCCTAAAATAGGAATTAAAGCCAAAAACATCCACCACCCACTGCGCCCCGTATCGTGTAAGCGACGCACACCCACTGCAATACTCGGTATCAACATCAATACCGCATAAAACATGCTGAACAGTCCCATCCCTGTTTCTGAATTAAAGTTTCCGGTCAGCGTGTCAACAAAGCCAATAGCAAAACTCAACAAAAAATTACACAAGATGAAATACCAATATTCTTTCCGGCGTGCTCGACCATTAAAAACAGCATATTTCTTTAAAACCGCTATATACCAACCCATTTAAGTCACCTAAAATCAAATAATCATTTCATCCATAATATAGTTTTTCACTATCAACACCAAGAACTGTTAATTCAAAAAAACCTAATCATTCAGCCTACATTTAAAATCCAACGGAAAAGCACCGGTCACAACACCATTTTCTGATAAAAAACGACACTACCAAGCATTACAAATATTATTCTTAAACAGTAAGGAACCATTCAATCAGACTCAGTGTCATAGCTAATGAGTTAAAAAAAACATGAACAATACAATCAACAATGCCGCTCCGATTCAGAATGCACAGGCATTTAACATACAAAACCAACAAGTCGCTCAGAACCAGCAGGAAACTGCCGTTGACCCTAAAAAACCTCAGGTCGTTCAAGAGAGCGTTAAACTTAACGAGCAGCAAAAACTATCTCGTGAAGAATTATCCCATTCCATTCAGCAGCTTAATGATCAAATTCAAAAATTTAACCGCGACCTTCAGTTTGTCACCGATGAGGCTACCGGAAAACGCGTCGTTAAGGTTATAGACCGCAATACAGGGGCGTTAATTCGCCAAATACCGCCCGAAGAAATATTAAGAATCATGCAAAATATCGATAATATGTCCGGCCTTATTTTTAACAATAAGGCGTAAACCCAGACCCCAAACTATATTACTAGCAGTTATTTACCAATAGCTTTTTCACCGCCAAATTTACACTCAGCCAGACCTACTCTGATTTTTCTCAATACGTTCATAGCGATGCCTTGTGAAAAATTAAGGAAATTGTGCCTTAATTTAAGCACAAAGCCGCATCTTTCTGTACTTTGTAACAATATAATTGTTATATTTGCAACGTAAGACTATTGGCCTGAATATAATTTAAGTGAAAAAATGACTGACAATTTGAACCAACGCCTGATTGGCGCAACTATCATCACCATTTTACTCATTACCTTTATTCCTATGTTCTTGGACAATCCCGTTGAAATTCATCGACGATCACTCAATGAATTAAATGTCCCTGAATTACCGGATGGAGCCTTAGGAACCGGTGTTAAATCGATCGCCTTAACAAAAAAATGGTTACCCGAAGAAAACATTAGCCCACCCGCACCAAGCCGCGGTGATAATTTACAACGAATAGCCCCGCCGACACTGCCTAAACACGCCTCTCAACTCTCCCACTGGATTATTGAAGCAGGCAATTATGATAATGAATCCGAGGCTATCAAACTCCGAGATCAATTAAGGCAGCAAAAGTTTACCGCCTACATTGAATTTTCAAAAGATGCCTTTCGCGTCAGAGTTGGTCCGGAAGTTGATAAGACAAAAGCTGAAAAAACACAAACCTTAATAGAAAATGAAACTCAGTCGATCAGCCTATTAATTCCCGAGTAAAAAATCACAACGAAAATGCCCACTGACCCGCGCTGATCATTCCTTTTAACCATCTAAAAGTGGATCGATTCATCGTCTGCATCTGATTTTTTCAAAGGAACTACAAAATAAATACGTTTACCGACGCTACTACAGAAACGTAAGGAGAAATGGTAAAGATTTTTTCAGGTCGGCATACAACCCATCAATCATCTTAATTATCAATACCTTCGTGATTTGAATGGTGCCTCGGGCCAGAATCGAACTGGCACGGTGTTACCACCGAGGGATTTTAAGTCCCTTGCGTCTACCAATTTCGCCACCGAGGCTTAGGTGCTACCTTTGGAAGAAGCGTGATTATAGCCTATCAATAGGATTAATTTCTAGTCCCTATTTGTTATTAAATAAAGCATCCCTTTATTTAGCCCTAAAACTGAATTAATATCAGGCACATCAATACCATTCAGCTACCCTGAAAAGCATGAAGAAAAATCCTCCTTACGACCTGTGCGTGATTGGCGGCGGTGCTGCCGGCTTAACGACCGCTGCCGGTGCTGCCACACTCGGCGCCAAAGTCGTCCTGATTGAAAAAAATGCCTTAGGAGGAGACTGCCTTTATTCCGGTTGTATTCCCAGCAAAACGCTCATTCATTTAGCTAAAATCTCATCGTCCTTAAACAAGACCGATGCCGCAGCACTGAACAGCCCTGAAAAAATCACCGCGCACCTTGAAAAGGTTATTAAACAAATAGAACCTAACGATAGCCCTGAACGTTTCAGAAAATTAGGTGTTGAAGTCATTTTTGGGCAGGGCCAATTTATAACTAACCACGAATTTCAAATAAATAACCTCAGTATAAAGGCTAAAAACTTTGTGTTAGCAACCGGAACCTCACCTTTTATTCCAGCGATAGCAGGACTTGAAAACACGCCTTACCTGACCAATGAAACGATCTTTAAAACAACCGAACCTTTTTCTCACTTAATGATTATAGGCGCCGGTCCTGTCGGTTGTGAATTGGCCCAAAGTTATGCCCGATTAGGGGTTCAAATCAGCCTGCTGAGTTCATCACAGCACCTACTGCCTAACGAAGACACCGACTTGAGTGCTGTACTCCAACAACAATTGATCGATGAGGGCATCCAACTTTATCTTAATAGCACGATACAGCGAATTTTCACTGCGGAAAATAAGGTAAACCTTGCGTTCACAGATGCCTCCCAACAAACCAACCACCTTGATGGCAGCCATCTCCTTATTGCAACGGGACGCCAACCCAATATAACCGGGCTTAATCTTGCGACTATTGGTCTTAAAATAGAAAAGCAACAAATCATAGTTGACCGGCGACTTCGCACTAGCCAAAAGAATATTTATGCCTGCGGCGATTTAGTCAGCCCCTATAAATTCACTCATATGGCCGAACATCAAGCCGGCGTCGTTTTAAAAAATGCCTTATTCCACTGGCCGGCAAAAGTGGAACAACAGGTTATCCCACACTGTACCTTTACCGATCCTGAACTGGCCTCTGTCGGTCTTACCGAACACGCAGCGATATACAACGGCACTAAACACCGCAGTTATACTGTTCCTTTTAATCAGATTGACCGCGCTATTACCGACAACAATACCATTGGTTTTGCTAAAGTTATCTGTTCACCTACAGGAAAATTATTAGGAGCACACATTGTCGGCCCGCAGGCAGGTGAATTAATTGGCGAATTTGTACTGGCATTAAAACAAGGACTTAACCTGTCGGCAATCAGCAAGACTATTCATATTTACCCCACATTGTCACAGATTAACCGCCGTGTTGCTGACCAACATTTAAAAACTTCCCTTACCCCTACGACCCGAAAGCTATTAAAATGGATTTTTCGGTTACAAGGCAATTGATTTAATCTCCATTTAGGACACACGTTCACTCTAAACCACCCCCGCCACATGCTTAATTTAACAACACTCCCCAAAAGCCAACAACGCAAAGTATTCCTGTTACTGGCAGCTTTTATTTTTGCCTTCATAGCATTGATTTTTAGCAACGCGTGGCTGAGCCTTGACCAAATACAAAATCACACCGAACAATTACGCCAATTCATCGAGAAACACTTCTGGTTCAGTCTTATTATCTGTAGCTTACTCTATACTTTAGCGACCGCCTTAAGCTTTCCGGGCTGTTCATTACTGTCATTATTAATAGGTTTCTTATACGGCCGCTGGCTGGGTACCGCTGTCATCGTGTTCTCAGCGACTCTGGGCGCTGTATTCGTTTTCTTAATTGCGCGGCACTTATTAGCCGACTGGGCGATGCAGCGACTCTACCAACACCCCTTATCGAGCCGAATGATCACCGGCTTTCAATACCATGCCAGCCATTACTTATTATTCCTACGCTTAGTCCCGTTATTTCCTTTTTGGCTCGTTAATCTCGTTCCTGCAGTAACCGGTATATCACTTTCCACTTATACCCTAACAACCTTTTTAGGTATTATTCCAGGCAGTTTTGTATTTGCAAATTTAGGTCAATCACTGAATCGTATCGAATCATTAGATACACTCCTTTCAACTGAAATATTCTTAGCCCTTAGCCTCTTAGGGCTGTTAGCTCTCGCGCCATTAGTCATCAAACGCTATACCCTGCGTTTTAAAACACCTAATCGATAATACTAACGACCATGACGACAATCCAAAAAGATCCCGTTATCTCAGACTTTCCGTCAATAACACGGGACCGGTTAGATATCTTACAAGTAAACCTTGGCTATTTATGTAATTTAAGCTGTCGACACTGCCATGTTAACGCAGGCCCTAAACGGACAGAATTAATGGATCAAGACACCCTTAACAGCGTCATTTCCGTCCTTAAAGAAAGCGGCATTAAAACACTCGACTTAACCGGCGGCGCCCCTGAAATGCACCCCCAATTCCGCTTTCTGGTCATGGCCGCTCGCTCCTTAGGCGTTACTGTGATCGATCGTTGCAACCTTGTTATCTTAGAAGAACCGGGACAGGAAGATTTGGCAGCCTTCCTCGCTGATCACGGTGTTGAAATTACCGCCTCACTGCCATGTTATCTGGAAGATAATGTCGATGCCCAAAGG
>DTSI01000066.1:15744-27608 GCA_012965425.1 Methylococcaceae bacterium | reverse complement strand
CAATAACCGCACGCTCAATCTGGTTTTTAACCCACAAGGTCCAACACTCCCACCGGAACAATCAGCACTTGAAAGCGCTTATAAAAAGCACCTTAAAGAACACTTTAATATTGACTTTAATCAATTGTTCGTGGTCACTAATATGCCCATCAACCGGTTCAGAAATGGCCTAAAACACCAAGGACAATTAACCCCCTACCTAGCATTATTAAAAGCCCATTACCAGCACGACAATTTGAATTCACTCATGTGCAAAAGCACCCTCAGTGTTGACTGGCAAGGCTTTCTTTATGATTGCGACTTTAATCAAATGCTCCAATTACCTTTAGGGGCAGCGCACCGATCGCCCTGCCATATTACCGACATTGACCTAAATGCCTTAACCCAACAACCCATTACCGTAGATGAGCATTGTTTTGGCTGCACAGCGGGGCAAGGCAGTAGTTGTGGCGGCGCCCTGAAATAAAGACACTGTGCCGCCTTAATTACTTTATTATTAATGTTAATAACCATCTCCGTTAAGGGAAAACCATGAGCCAAGAAAACAGCGTTCTGAAGCGCTATTCCGAAGGTGCCAAGGCAGTCCAGCCCGAGTTGTGTTGTCCGGTCGATTATGACACCACCTTACTGAAACAATTACCCCAAGAAATCATTGACAAAGATTATGGTTGCGGCGACCCCTCTCGCTACGTTCAGAAAAACGATATTGTCCTTGATTTAGGCTCTGGGTCCGGCAAGATCTGCTATATTGCAGCACAACTGGTTGGCACGGGTGGAAAAATAATCGGCATTGATATGAATGATGACATGCTGGCACTGGCTCGAAAATACCAACCAGAAATGGCCGATAAATTAGGCAGCGACCGAGTGCAATTTATTAAAGGTCAGATCCAAGACCTCGCTCTTGATTGTACAGCGCTAGATAACTATTTAGTCAAGCACCCTATTCAATCAACAGAAGATCTGGTGGCATGTCGCATCTGGCAAGAACAACAACGCCTTGAAATGCCATTAATTGCTGACAATACTATTGATCTGGTTATTTCGAATTGTGTACTCAACTTAGTTAATGAGAGCGACAAACAAAAAATGATCCATGAGATCTTTCGTGTGATTAAACCCGGCGGACGCATTGCTATTGCCGATATTGTCAGTGATGAACCGGTATCAGAAGCAATGAAATCAGACCCACAGTTATGGAGTGGCTGTATTTCTGGCGCACTGCAAGAACATGACTTTTTACACTCTTTTATTAAAGCGGGCTTTCAAGCGGTCAAACTAGATACCTGGTCCAGTACGCCCTGGCAGGTGGTAGAAAATATTGAGTTTCGCTCAACAACCGTTACCGCGATAAAACCAGCGCAAACGCCTTGTCTAGACAGGGGACATGCGGTTATTTATCGCGGTCCTTTTAGTGAAGTTTATGACGATGAAGGTCATATCTACCCGCGCGGCCAACGTATAGCCACCTGCGAAAGAACCTTCCACATGTTAACCAGTGGCACTTATCAGGATAATTTTATTGGCATTCCCCCCACGCTGTTAAAACCCGCTCAACCCTGGTGTGCACCGCCCGGCACGGTACGAGCCGCAGCCGAATCGAAAGGAAGTGAACACAGCGCGCCGCCTACACTGCCTTGTTGCTAACCTAATAAACCATGTTGTTATCCATTATTATACCGACCCGCAATGAAGCTGAAATCATTGTCAACACACTCAAGCCATTGCAAGCGCTACGGGAACATTGCGAACTCATTATCGTAGATGGGGACAGCATTGATAATACCGTCTTCAAAGCCTCACCTTACGTTGATCGTATCATAAAAAGCACACCCGGACGCGCCATTCAAATGAATGCCGGTGCCCAACAGGCCCTAGGAGACACCTTCCTTTTTTTACATGCCGATAGTTACCTACCGCAAAATGTCGCTGTCATTATTCAACAGGCGCTGTCACAAGGCTATTGCTGGGGACGGTTTGATATTCATCTCACTGGAAAACCACGGCTACTGCCCGTGATTTCTCTATTAATCAATTATCGTTCACGCCTCACCGGTATTGCCACTGGCGATCAAGCCATCTTTATGACTCGACAGACATTTGCCGCTATAGGTCACTACCCTGTTATTGAACTGATGGAAGATATTGCCCTCAGTAAAAAAATGCGCTCAGTCGCCAAACCTTTCTGTAGCCGGAATAAAGTCATCAGTTCGGGACGCCGTTGGGAACAATACGGTTGCATCAAAACGATTCTGCTCATGTGGTGGTTACGACTCCTGTTCTGTTCAGGCACCCCGACCACCAAATTAAATAAACTCTACCAGTCAGGTTTATTTTGGAGTCGTTAATTCGCATCGGATTTTCTGTGGGTATTTTCACCTTGATGGTCGTTCTTGAAAACTACCGTCCAAAAAGAAAGCACACCCAAAAAAGACTCAAGCACTGGACAATTAATATCGGGTTGGGATTATTTAATAACTTATTGTTGAAAGTCACACTGGGTGGCCTCGCAATACAAAGCGCGCTCATCGCACAAGAAAACCACTGGGGGCTTATAAATAATTTTTTTAGCACTGAGCATTGGGCAACACTCCTGCTCGGCTATTTTTTACTTGATTTTGCCATTTATCTGCAACACATTGCCTCCCATAAATGGCGTTGGCTCTGGCGTTTTCATTGCGTTCATCATTCCGATCTAGAAATTGATGCGAGCACAGCTGTTCGCTTTCACCCAGGAGAAATAATAATCTCTATGATCTACAAAAGCCTGTGTATTTTCCTTATTGGTCCCAGCGCCCTCACGGTCTTTATTTTTGAAATTATTCTTAATGGTTGCGCTCTTTTCAACCATAGTAATATTGCGATCCCTACAGGCATTGAATCCCGTTTGCGCCACGTCATGATCACCCCTGACTTACACCGTATTCATCATTCGATGAAACGCGTAGAAACAGACAGTAATTACGGCTTTTCTATTTGTTGGTGGGACAAATTGTGCCGAACCTACACCGCTAAGGTAGCGCAACCTTTAGCGCATTTACCGCTTGGACTTCCCCAACTCAGAGCAGTTGAAAAACTGGGTTGGCTTTATTTGTTAGCACTCCCCTTTAGACGACAACAGCCCCGCGACTAACGTAGTTATTAATGCCAGTGCACCTTGGTTTTTTGTCACAAAATGCTTGGCTTGTTTCACCATCTCATGGCGTTTTTCTGCATCATCAATCAGGCGGCACAACTGATCCTCAACGTCCGCTTCATCTGAACATTGTATCGCACCGTCAACCGCCAGTAAGCCCGCTGTGATTTCCCTAAAGTTCATCGTATAAGGCCCCAATAGGATGGGGGTTCCTACCACCGCAGACTCTAACGCATTTTGCCCACCGTGAGGCACCAAACTACCGCCAATAAAAGCAATATCTGCTCCGGCATAAATCATTCTCAACTCACCCATCGTGTCAGCCACATAAACGTCAGTACTTTGATCGCATAATTGTCCATCTGAACGCTTCAGCGTCTTTAAGTTATATTTTTGAGATAATTGAGCAACGGCATTAAAACGCTCTGGATGACGAGGGACCAAAACTAACAATAAATTTGGGTAACGTTTTTTAATACGCACATAGATTTTAAGTAAAATTTCTTCTTCCCCGCTATGGGTACTCGCGGCAAGAAAAACAAAACGATTAGCGAACACTACTTCCTTCAACAACTCGCCTTCCAGAAGCACTATTTCTGACACCGCTAAATCAAATTTAATATTCCCGGTCGTCCGAATTTGATCGGTAGCCGCACCTATTTCCAGAAACCGAGCACTGTCTTGTTCTGTTTGCGAGGCAATCACTGAAACATTCGATAACGTCTTTTTAACCAATGACCGAATTTTTCGATAACCCGCTACAGACGACTCGCTTAAACGACCATTAATAATCACGAGTGGAATATTATTTTTACCGCAACCCGCATATAAATTAGGCCAAATTTCTGTTTCTACAATAATCGCTATTTTCGGCTGAAAATGTTTAAAAAAACGACTGACCACACCTGGCAAATCATACGGTAAGTAAACGTGTTCAACGCGCCCCGCAAACAATGCGGTTACCCGTGCCGACCCTGTTGGCGTTGTGGTGGTCAATAATATTTTTGTGGGACTGGTCTGCTCTAGGAAATGGTGCACTACCGGGGCGACGGCTTCCACCTCACCCACGGAAACGGCATGAATCCACAACACCGATGTTTGCGCGGTCCCCTGATAAAAACCAAACCGTTCAGCCCAACGGCGCCGGTAATCAGGTGCCTTAAAGCCTCGCCAATATAACCGCAATAAAATAAACGGCACCGCCAAGGTAAATAAAAAAGTATATAAAAAATTCATATATTCACTCCATTCAACCCAAAGGCTATACCACTGAAGAATCTCCCCTAAGCCACACCTTACATTACGGTTCTAACTTATTCTTATTGGGTACGATCGCGTAGTAAATTATCAATATTAAAAAGAAGCCTGCTAATCCCAGAAAAATTTCTGCTATCGGAAGCCCAACGGCCAACCAAATATAAGTTGAATCGAGGCCGCTTTCTTTATTTTGTTGGGCATTAATACGCAACATATAAAGACCCCGTTCAGTAAATACCTTACTCAATTGCGCCGGTGATGCTGCCGGTCGGCTTTCTACCGTTCCATCTAAAACTATCTCAGCTAAAGCACTGCTAAAAGATAATAACTGTAACAGCAAGGGCGCTGCAGCACCGGACTTATCGGTCAATGAAAACGCTACCTCACCTAAGCGTGGGTAAAAATGACAAAAATGGCGATTCTGATGCGTACTACCCTTAAGATGAGCATTTAAATAAAAGACCGCTTCGGCCACCTTAAAAGAACAGTGCGGATCAGGCGCTCCTGGCGCATTACCATGCGCAAAGACAGAACCCGACAATAATACTGCCACTAACCCAAAAACTTTAAATAATTTCAAAAAAATAGTAGATCCACCCCAAAACAGTTTACCGCTTATAGTCACAATGCTGATTTAATTTAACTGCACCTTAGTTAAAGTACACGCTATTTAGTTAATTTTTTCATTAACTCGACTTGCGCACTATATGGTTTAGACTCATCCCCCGGCACGGCTTGTTGATAACGACCATCGCTTTGTAATACCCAAGCTTGGGTATTATCTTTCAGGTAACAATCAAGTTCTTTTAGTACTCTATCATGTAACACTTTACTGGTAATTGGAAAACTAATCTCAACGCGGCTAAACATATTCCGGACCATAAAATCAGCACTGGATGCCAACACCTCATACTCGCCTTTATTTCTAAAGGCATAAACCCTCGTATGCTCCAGAAATCGACCAATAATCGAACGCACGTCAATATTCTCTGAAATACCGGGAACACCCGGTTTTAGACAACAAACACCACGAACAATCAATTGAACTTTGACCCCCGCCTGTGAAGCCTTATATAAAGCCTGAATAATTTTCTCTTCAACCAGTGAATTCACCTTGAAAATAATACGCGCTTTTTTGCCAGATTCTGCGTGTTCTATTTCTTTATCAATCCTATCCAAAACTCCCTTATGGAGCGTAAAAGGAGATTGTAATAGCTTATTCAATTTAGCTACTTTTCCTAAACTGGTTAACTGGACAAACACACGCTGAATGTCTTCCCCCAATTTAGGGTCGCTGGTAAACAAGCCATAATCCGTATAGAGACAAGCCGTTTGGGGATGATAATTCCCAGTCCCCATATGCATATAATAACGAAATGTTTTTTCTTCTCGTCGAAGCACCAAACACATTTTTGCATGCGTCTTGTATCCAACGACCCCATACACCACATGTACCGCCTCTTTTTGCAAACGATTCGCTAAATCGATATTATCCTGTTCGTCAAACCGCGCCCGCAACTCAATAACGACAGTGACTTCTTTACCTGTCCTTGCGGCATTCACCAAGGCCTCAACAATCGGTGACTTGGCACCCGTTCGATACAGGGTCTGTTTAATCGCAACAACGTCAGGATCTTTTGCTGCCTGCCGTAAAAATTCAACTACCGGCGCAAAAGATTCAAAAGGATGATGCAATAACACATCATTTTTCCTGATCACGTCAAAATAATTATTTTTGCTGGAAAGTTTTGCAGGAACCTTCGGAGTATACTTTGGAAATTTTAAATCAGGACGGTCAATTAATTTATAAATCTGCTGTAACCTGACAATATTTACCGGACCATCGGCTAAGAATAAACGATCACTTGTTAATTCAAAACGCGCCATTAAAAAATCAACCGTTAACTCAGGGCAATTGGTATCAATTTCAAGACGCACCTCATCGCCGTAATTACGTAATGCTAATTCGCCTTTCATGGCATTCATTAAATCATCGGTCGCTTCTTCATCAACAAAAAAGTCACTGTTTCGAGTCACTCTAAACTGATGACAGCCGACAACAGTCATCCCATGAAATAAATCATTAACGAACTCATGAATAATAGAGGTAAGAAAGACAAAGTCATAATCCCCACTATCAGTCTCATCTTTAGGGAGTTGAATAATCCGTGGCATCGATCTCGGCGCCTGCAAAATTGCGCGTTCACTATTACGACCAAAGGCATCTTTACCCGACAATGCAATAATAAAGTTCAGACTTTTATTTAAAATTCGAGGAAACGGGTGCGCCGAATCCAAACCGACCGGTGTGAGAATGGGTCGTAAGTGTTGAAAAAAATAGTCTGACAACCATTGATGTTGCTTTTCTGACCAGTCAACCCGCCTCAAAAAATTAATGTTTTCAACGGCTAACAGTGGCAACAACACCTCATTCAAAACCCGGTATTGTTCTGCGACCAGTTCATGTGACCTTACTTTAATGAGTTCCAACTGTTGGTCGACCGTCAAGCCATCACTACTGATAAGAGGTGAATCGACCTCGGCTAATTGCAATAAACCAGCCACCCGGATCTCATAGAACTCATCCAGATTTGAGCACGAAATACACAGATAATTTAGTCGCTCTAATAGTGGGATTGAACTAAAGGTAGCCTGACTCAAAACGCGGCTATTAAATTCTAGAAGACTAATCTCCCGATTAAAATACAATAACGATTGATCTTCTTGCTGCTCACTCATGGCTTATCAATTAGATTTTTCCTGTTATAAAAACATGTCGATCCGTTACTTGCTCAACCAACAACTTCAGTCCTGCACTGTGCAATTGCTGACGTATTTCTGAAATAGAAAATGCGGCCAGTAAAGAATTATAAAAATCATTTTTTAAAACCTCTGGTTCTCCAGAGGCATAGTCATAGAGTAACTGTTTTGCCTCTGAAATGGAATGCGGCCTGATTAAATCCATAATAAAGACCATTCCTCCGGGGCAAACGACCTGTTTAAGGGTCTCCCACAGTGTATAAGGGTCATGCAAATGATGCAAAAGACTATTACTGAAAACCACATGGTACCGTGGCCGTGGAAACTGTATTGCCGGCAATAACAGCCGATAAAAGTTAATCCGCTGACGTAAGTACTGAGGCAGCATATTCTGTGCAGAATCCAGCATCGGCTGGGAGCCATCAACAGCATCAATAACACAATCTGGAAAGGCATGCGCAAACCGCTGCGTTATATCCCCGGGCCCGCACCCTAACTCCAACACGGTTTCAGGCATTCTGCCAGCGACACACTGCGCCTTAATCAAGGTAATAAAGTGATCATGTGCCACAGAAAAATCAGCCTTAGCATACGCTAGCACCTGGGTTTCATCTTCCATTAACTCCGGTTCAGTCTTGCGTTTCATGCCGGCCCCCTTATCGATTGCAAACCGCCGGTATGTAACGCAATAATGCTCTGGCCCTTTTTAAAATGCTTTTGTTTAACCAAGTCATAAATACCGTAAAGCATTTTACCCGTATAGGTCGGCTCAATCATGATCCCTGTTGTCGCACTAAAATCATCCACAAATGCGAGTAACTGAGGTGATGTTTTGGCAAACCCCCCAAAATGATAATCCAAATTCAATTGCCACGACTGCCGCGCAACTTGATGTGGTAATAACGCTGAAATTTCATTCTCAAGGTATGCCCCGCCTTTGAAGGCAACAAAACCCAAGACGGTAAAATCACCGGTGACTGTTGATGCAACACCGGCCAGTGTGGTTCCAGTGCCACAAGGAAGACAAAAGTAATCACAGGGCTCACTGATTTCGGCAACCAATTCAGCAACTCCCTTCAATGCCAGAGGGTTAGCGCCTCCTTCACTGAGCCAGTAACCCGTTCCATACTTTTCCGGCAAGCCATCATAATCTTTAATCTTACGCAATTCCCGATATTCACTGCGGGAAATAAAATGCAGTTCCATCCCCCAGTCAGCAAGGTCCTTGAGTGTCCTATTAAATTCAAGCGGGGGGTCACCACGAATCCAAGCGACTGTTGGTAACTCCAGTTGCTTCCCCACAAACGCCAAGGCATGTAAATGATTAGAATACTGACCACCCATGCTGATTAAACAGCGTGCCTGAACCGATAAGGCATGCTTTAAACTATATTTTAATTTACGCCATTTATTCCCTGAAATAATCGGATGTAGCCGGTCATCACGTTTGATCCACAAATTGACTCCGGCAGCCTGTAAAAAAGGATCATTAACCTTCTCTAAAGTTGATTTTTCCAACTGATTTTCTACTGCTAATAGACGGCTATCCAACACTACCCATTCCTGCATCGACTATTTTCGCAGCCCTAATGGCCCAACTAACATCCAAAGCCTGACGATTTTCCACCACATCGTGTACCCGAAATAATTTAACACCCGCCATCACACCCAATGCCGTTGTCACCGCTGTCGCCACAGCCAATTCACTGGGCTCTGTTACCTGGCACACCGAGCCCATAAAACGCTTACGACTAGCCCCTAATAACACCGGATAGCCTAAATCAACTAAGACCTTCAAATGGGCCATCAACAACAGATTATCTTGCTTTCGCTTGCCAAAGCCGATGCCCGGATCAAGAATAATATTATTAACAGAAATGCCCGCTTGCTGTGCTACTTCAGCTCTTTGCAGTAAAAAAGCAAGTACTTCCTCGACAACATGACTATAACTAGGGTTCTCCTGCATATCTTTAGGTTGCCCCTGCATATGCATTAAGATAATCGGTGTTTGATACGTTACTGCACAAGTAAACATTGCCGCATCATCACGGCCTGCCGAAACGTCATTAATAACCGTTGCCCCCGCCTCAATGGCCGCTTGGGCGACTATTGATTGCGTAGTATCGATACTCACGTGAATGGTGGCAGAAAGGTTATCCCTGATCGCTTTTATAACCGGAACCACGCGTTCAATTTGTACGTCTGGTTCAACCGACTCTGAACCGGGCCTTGTAGATTCACCGCCAATATCAATCCAATCCACACCCTCTTTAACCATTTGTTCCGCATGTTGCAAAGCCAAGTCTGTCGAGCGGTAACACCCCCCATCAGAAAAACTATCAGGAGTAACATTTAAGATACCCATTAACAGTGGCTTTTCAAATGCTGTTAAATTCAAAATTATTACTCCCTTATCTCTGCTGAATAGTCTGATTTTGCTATAATCCAAGTTCTTGTCAATATGTAACTGTTTAAATAGCCCCAAAAACAACATTCATTTCTTCTAACGTCCCCATCACTCATCGTTACAAAATACGCCATGCCTGAACATTTGTTATTTTTGACTGGTAGACTGGCCGAAAAACAACTCCATAAAATCCTGACTCAAATGCAGCCGGAATTCACCTACACTGTTCACTCATTGGGTGTAAAAGTTGCAGCGCTGATCACCGCTGAGATGATTAGCCGGCGTTTAACCGATACCTTTAATGCCGACCGCATCATTATACCCGGACGATGTCGAGGCAATCTTAATATGCTCTCTGAAAAATTCAACATTCCTTTTGAGCGAGGTCCTGAAGAACTCAAAGATTTACCCCTCTATTTTGGAAAGTCTTCGATCAAACACGATTTAAGTCACTACAGCTTACAAATTTTTGCAGAAATTGTTGATGCCCCTAACAATTCTGTAGCGTCAACATTGGCACGTGCAGCCTATTACCGCCAACAAGGTGCCGATGTTATTGATATTGGTTGCTTGCCCGACACGCCTTTCCCACATTTAGAAACTGTTATCAAGGCACTCAAGGCCGAAGGTTATCAAGTCAGCATTGACTCCTTAGAACCTGATGACTTATTACGGGGGGGCCAGGCCGGTGCTGACTATCTGCTTAGCTTACATGAAAATACCCTGTGGATCGCTGATGAAGTCAATAGCACGCCGATTTTAATTCCTGAACAACACGGTCATCTGGATGGTCTTTATCTGAGCATTAACACCCTGCAAGAAAAAAATCGAGACTTTATCGTTGACCCAATCCTTGACCCTATCCATTTTGGTTTTGCTGATTCACTGGTTAGATACCATCAAGTCAGACAACGCTACCCTAACGTTAACATGATGCTAGGGGTAGGTAATTTAACAGAACTCACCCATGCTGATACCCTCGGCATTAACACGCTACTATTAGGTCTGTGCTCCGAACTTAACATTGACGCTATTTTGACTACTGAAGTTAGCACTCATGCGCGTCGCGCTGTAAAAGAAGCTGATTACGCCCGACGAATCATGCATGCCGCCAAACAATCGGAAACCTTACCCAAACATATAAACGATCATTTAATGGCACTGCATGAAACCGCACCGTTTCCCTATACCTTATCTGAAATAAAAGAACTGGCTAATCAAATAACGGATCCCAGCTACCGTATTCAAATTAGTCAAGAAGGCCTTCATATTTTCAATCGGGACGGTTTCAATTCCGCGACGGACCCTTTTGACCTTTACCCTAAGCTCGACCTAGCTAATGACAGCGGTCATGCTTTTTATTTGGGCGTTGAATTAGCACGGGCTGAAATTGCTTGGCAATTGGGAAAACGTTTTAATCAAGATCAGCCACTTACCTGGGGATGTGCGACTGAGACCAACACTATAACCATTGATTTACACGACTTCAAACCCGCCGGAACCACCTTAGCAAAACAAAAAAAACCATGATTCAAGAAAGCATTGTTGTTACACAAGACGCACAAAAATCTGTTCATATCGCCCCGATGGGTATTCATGTGGTTCCTGAAGGGTTACTCATTTTGCCGTTTAAACCCTCAACAACCCTCAGCAATTTGATAGCAACCGGCTCTGCAACCATTAATTATACCGACGATGTCAGAATATTTGCCGGCTGCTTAACCGGCCGACGCGACTGGCCTGTCAGTCCTTGCTCCCATATTCAGGGGCATTATCTTGAGAATGCATTAGCACATGACGAAGTCGAATTAATCCGCATTGAAGAAGATACACTACGGCCTAAATTATTGTGTAAGATAATCCATCGGGGTAATCACGCGCCATTTTTAGGCTTTAATCGCGCGCAATATGCTGTGCTCGAGGCCGCTATATTGGTTAGCCGATTAACCATGCTATCAAAAGAAAAAATTGATGCCGAATTAGAGTACCTGACTATTGGTTACCAAAAAGCCGCCGGTGAACGCGAACAACAAGCCTGGGAATGGTTAATGACAGAAATTGCCCTTTTCCGACAAAAAACCACAGAGGAAATTAAAAAATGACTGGAATGCTGGCCAGCGTTAATACAATAGATGAGGCACTTTGGGTATTAAATGCCGGCGTAGATATTATTGATCTTAAAGAACCTGCAAACGGCGCCTTAGGTGCCTTAGAGCCTGAAACCATTACCACGATTGTCAAACGCATTAATGGCAAGCGCCCAGTTAGTGCCACCATTGGCGACTTACCGCTCCAGCCTGAGTC
>DTSI01000066.1:0-15683 GCA_012965425.1 Methylococcaceae bacterium | reverse complement strand
GCTTTTTCCCTCACGGCGACCCGCTCTCAACCCTACAGAGCCTAGTACCCACCACGCAACAAGGCACAAAACTCATTGCCGTATTTTTTGCCGACCAACCGATGGAACTATCTCTTATTCCCGCACTAAAAAAACACGGTTTTTATGGTGCCATGATCGATACGGCTGATAAGGAATCAGGCTCACTTCGTCAGGTTATCAGCGAAGAAATGCTACAGTCCTTTATTAGTCAATGCCGGCAACAGCAATTATTCTGTGGTCTTGCCGGTTCTCTATCGTTAGCTGACATCCCGTCTTTAACACGATTAAACCCAGATTACTTAGGATTTAGAGGCGCTCTGTGTCATGCTCACCAACGTACAGAAAAACTCAACCCCTTTGCCTTCAAAGCCGTAAAAGAACAACTCGCTAAGAACTCATGAATAAAAACGCAACGATCACCCAACAAATCCTTATTGCGATGGCGATAGGTCTTATTATTGGTAGCTTAATCAATACCTTTGCTGACACAAATGAATGGATAAAATCATTTATTGTACAAGGCGTTTTTCATGTTATCGGCTCAGGGTTTGTCAATGCCCTTAAAATGCTAGTCGTCCCACTCGTGACTTTTTCACTGATTTGTGGCGTCTGCGGCATGGGAGATATTGCCTTATTGGGACGGGTCGGATTTAAAGCCTTTGGCTTATACCTAATAACCACAGGACTAGCCGTTTCCTTAGCGCTTATTATGGCTATCCTGATCAGCCCTGGGCAAGGCTTTCAGAAAAACACAGCACTGCTCTCAGAATTCACACCCAAACCGTCACCACCCCTCACTGACGTGTTTATTAATATTATACCCAGCAACCCGATACAGGCTTTTGCCGAAGGGAATATGCTGCAAATTATCTTTTTTGTTATTTTATTTGCGATTGCCATGCTGATGACGGGTGAAATTGGCAAACAATTAGCGCAAGGTGCAGAGAAACTCAATGAGGTCATGATGCAAGTGGTCATGCTGGTCATGCGATTTGCACCTATCGGCGTTTTCTGCCTGATGGGTAAAACCTTTGCTGAACAAGGTATAGGTTTAATAATACCCATGATCGGTTATTTTGTTGTTGTTGTAAGTTGCCTGTTGATCCATAGTCTTGGCATCTACAGCGTCTTATTATTGCTGTTTGCGCGGGTTAATCCACTGACCTTTCTTAAAAAAATGCGCTCGGCACAGATTTTTGCTTTTAGTACGGCCAGTTCTAACGCTACCATTCCAGTCACCTTAAAAACTGTTGAGCAACAACTCGGCGTTAATCGTTCTACAGCTGCTTTTACCATCCCACTCGGCGCCACGGTTAATATGGATGGCACCGCCATTATGCAAGGTGTTGCCACGGTTTTTATCGCCAACGTTTACGGCATTGACCTTTCGTTCGTGCAATACCTAACCATTATCGCCATGTCCATTCTGGCATCCATTGGTACCGCCGGCGTCCCGGGCGTAGGACTTATCATGCTGGCCATGGTCTTTAACCAAGTTGGCTTACCCGTTGAAGGTATAGGTCTTATTCTGGGTGTCGATCGCCTTTTAGATATGGTTCGTACGGCTGTCAATGTTACTGGCGATGCTACGGTGACCGTTATTGTCGCGCGCGGCGAAGATGAAATTGATTTATCCGTCTTTAATGCTGCTGACGCTCCAAACTCCACTCATCCTAAAGGCAACTGATAGAAAGATTAATCCGTGACTATTGTTGCCGGTAATCGGTACACTATCCCTTTTATTGTATTCACTTAAAACTGACATCACATGCGCACTTCCCAATTTCCATTAAACACCGTTAAAGAAACGCCCTCAGATGCTGAAATAGCGAGCCACAAACTCATGATTCGGGCGGGGCTCATTCGCAAATTAGCCGCTGGACTCTACACATGGCTTCCGCTCGGCATCAGAGTCCTGCGAAAAGTAGAGCAAATCACTCGGGAAGAAATGGAAAAAGCCGGCGCCCTTGAAGTCCTTATGCCAGCCCTGCAACCGGCTGAATTATGGCAGGAATCAGGACGCTGGGAACATTACGGACCTGAACTTGCACGCCTACAAGACCGACACGGTCGGGACTTTTGCTTAGGACCTACACATGAAGAAATCATAACTGATCTGGTCCGAAACGAAATAAAAAGTTACAAACAACTCCCCATCACTTATTACCAAATTCAAACAAAATTTCGTGATGAAATAAGACCCCGTTTTGGCATTATGCGCTCACGTGAATTTATCATGAAAGATGCCTACTCTTTCCACCTGAGTGATGATTCGTTACAAAAAACCTACGACCGTATGTATCAAGCGTACAGTAATATCTTCACCCGTCTGGGTCTGAAATTTCGCGCCGTTCTAGCAGACTCCGGAGCCATTGGCGGCAACCTCTCTCATGAATTTCATGTGTTAGCCGATTCGGGTGAAGATGCCATTGCCTTTTCAACTGAAAGTGACTTTGCTGCCAATGTAGAATTAGCTGAAGCCATTGCCCCATCATCACCCCGACCAAAACCAAAATTTTCAGAAATTAGCTTAATTAACACTCCAAATCAACAAACCATCGAAGAAATCAGTACCTTTTTCGAGATCGGTCCCCGAGACTGTTTAAAAACACTAATTGTCAAAGGTGACGATGATACTCTGGTAGCCCTACTCTTACGTGGTGATCACGAACTAAATCCAGTTAAAGCAGAAAAAATTGCAGGTATTGCCAGCCCGTTAACATTTGCTACCACAGAAGAAATCAAACAAGCTACCGACGCTGAACCCGGTTCTATTGGCCCTCTTAACCTAGATATGCTCACCATTGTTGACCGCAGCGCTACAGTATTAGCTGATTTTGTTTGTGGTGCCAATGAAACCGGCAAACATTTTTGCCATGTCAACTGGGAACGTGATCTTCCTTTACCTGAACGCGTTGAAGACCTAAGAACCGTTGTTGAAGGCGATCCTAGTCCTGACGGGCAAGGGTCTTTAACGCTAGCACGCGGCATTGAAGTCGGCCATATTTTCCAACTAGGCACCAAATACAGTGAGGCCATGAAAGCAAGCGCCAGTAATGAAGCGGGTAAAAATCAAATAATGACCATGGGGTGTTACGGTATAGGAATTTCCCGTATTGTCGCCGCTGCCGTTGAACAAGCCCACGATGATAAAGGCATTCTCTGGTCTGAGCAATTAGCGCCCTTCCAAGTGGCTTTATGCCCGATGAATATGCATAAATCAGTACGGCTTAAAGAGGCAGCCGAAAAACTTTACCACGCGCTACTGGCCGCCGGCATTGATGTTTTATTTGACGATCGCAAAGTACGTGCTGGCTTTATGTTCTCAGACATGGAACTGATTGGCATTCCACACCGTATTGTTATCGGTGATAAAAGCTTAGATGCCAATCAAGTTGAATATCGTGCCCGCACAGACTCAGAAAACCGTTTTATCGCTTTAGATAAGATTGTCCCATTTCTAGTTTCTGTATCTAACAAACACACTTAAGCCGATCACGACACAGAGCATTGCGTGACACCTCGTTACTACAGCTAAGTAAATAGGTTAATATTATCGCTGTTGACGCCAGCGATAATATTCATTTCCATCATCACAAAGCCAACTACTCTGAATATTATTGCCGCCTTTACTTTTAACAACTTGGCAATGATGTTCGACCTTGAACACATCCCAATTATCATCGACCTGAGTCCGGAACTGTAATCGTAACAATCCAGCAATGGCGATAAAAAAAATCAATAAAATAAAGCAAAAGCCACGATTATTCGCAATATAGGTTAACAGTGATTTGAACAACTCAACCATAACACAGTTTTATGACCATCAACACAAGCAACCTCCTCATAGAAGTACTCTTTATCTCTGCCTTCTAAGTGTACGCCTCTTAGTTAATGTTTAAAACCACCTTGCAACAACAGTTGCTCAACCCGCTGCAGATCTTCTAGGGTATCAACACCCGCATCGGGCATTTGTTCGACCGTACCCACCTTAATCGCCTCACCTTGCCATAAAATCCGTAATTGCTCCAAACTTTCTATAGTTTCAAGGGGGGATTGCTCCCAAGCAATATAGCGCCTTAAAAAACCAACCGAATACGCATAAAGACCAATATGCCTAAAAGATGATTCTGGTAAAAACTCATTATCGTAGTTATTAGGGAATTTATCTCGATCCCAAGGAATTGGGGCACGACTAAAATAAAGGGCATAGCCTCCTTTATTAAGGACCACCTTAACTGCATTGGGATTAAATAACTCTTCTGCATGGGTTACCGGTGCGGCTAACGTGGCAATACTCGCACTTGTTTGAGATGCCAATTGCTCAGCCACCAAACGAATATAATCCGGTGGAATCAACGGCTCATCGCCTTGAAGATTGACAACAATAGTCTCATCACTCCAACCATAAGATTCTGCAACCTCAAACAGCCTTTCAGTGCCGCTATTATGATCTTCTCGGGTCATCATGACCTCAAAACCCCTTTGCGCCACACGGTCGAAGATTCGCTGATCATCCGTTGCAACCACGACTTCGTCAGCCTCAGCCTTTAAAGCCTGTTCACAAACATGATTAATCATTGGTTTACCAGCAATGCATTGCAGTGGCTTACCCGGCAGTCGCGTAGAACCATACCGTGCAGGAATAACGACTTTGAACTTTATGCTCATAAAAAATCAGGACAAAGCCTGGTACTCTTCATCTAAAATCTTTCGGGCCGCGTCTTCTAACATTACTGGAATATCATCCTGAATAGGGTACGCCAAACGGTCTGCCTTACAAATCAATTCTTGAGTCTGCTTGTTATAAAGCAAAGGACTTTTACACAAGGGGCAAGCCAGTATTTCAAGTAATTTACTGTCCATACAATTTCCTAAATAAAAAGAACTCAATTATACGCTATTTACACCGCGCAATTGGTACCTCTTCCGATCAGAAAAACATTCCAGCGCACTCTTTTCACTTACTCTCGGTGACTCATTCTTCCCAAGTTTGTTTTTTTCGGTACAACGTTGAAGGACTCACATCCAGAAGTGCCGCTGCCTTCGGAATATTACCATCACAGCGCACAATCGCCGCTTCAATCGCTGCCTTTTCAACTAACCATAACGGCATAACCTCTCCCGATGGGCTTGATTCATTCACAGCACCTGATGGCGGTGCCGGTACTGCTGAAAGATCCGAACCATTTTGCCATTGCAACGATTTTGGCAACATCCCTGGCATCACTTGTTCGCCATCATTTAAAACCACCAAATTTCTAATTACATTCTGTAATTCCCTGACATTACCCGGCCAAGCATAATGCAATAATAGTTGTCTGGCATTATGATCAAAACAGGTAAATAATTTTTCTTCTTCCACCGCAAAATCAAGCAAAAATTTATTCGCAATCAATAAAATATCCTGACCTCGTTCTCTAAGCGGGGGTAACTCAATAGGAATAACATGTAGCCGATAAAAAAGATCTTCACGAAAACGCCCTTCCTTAACTTCTTTGACAGGGTCTTTGTTTGTTGCGCATACAAAACGAATATCCACTACTTCTAACTTAGTCCCGCCCACACGCTGAAATGTGCCCGTCTGAATAAAACGTAACAATTTACTTTGTAGCAACAAATCCATTTCACAAATT
The DNA here is from genome assembly GCA_012965425.1 of Methylococcaceae bacterium. Taxonomy (GTDB): domain Bacteria; phylum Pseudomonadota; class Gammaproteobacteria; order Methylococcales; family Methylomonadaceae; genus OPU3-GD-OMZ. The sequence goes on along the minus strand of DTSI01000066.1, from coordinate 10,026 downwards.
TCATCTAGAAAGAGAATGCCACCATCAGCTAATGAAGCAGCGCCATCGCGATTATTTACTGCGCCGGTAAATGCCCCTTTAACATGACCGAAAATCTCACTCTCCATTAACGCATGCGGTATGGCTGCGCAATTGAGTACAATCATTGGCTGTTCACTACGCTGTCCTTCTTGATGTATAGCTTGTGCAGCCACTTCCTTACCCGTTCCACTCTCACCCATCAGGAAAACACTGGCTTTACTCGCTGCCGCACTTTTAATAATTTGGTAAACCGCTTGCATAGCTAATGAGGCCCCCAAATAACCGTGAAAGCTATCACGCCCTAATTTATTTTTGTAGATGTCTATTACATTTGTTAGACGCTGATGCTCTAAAGCATTGTTCACCGTAACAATCAACCGTTCGGCATCAAAGGGCTTCTCTAAAAAGTCAAATGCGCCTAAGTTCATGGCCTCCACAGCCACTGTCACTGAACCGTTTGACGTAACCACAATAACGCTACAAGTTAAATTCTTTTCTTTGAGGAATTTTAAAATTTCAAGACCGCTCATATCAGGAAGATTCAAATCAAGTAAGATCACTTCCGGAGGATTTTTTTCAATAAAGTCTAAACCCTGTCCACCATCCTCACAATGAATAACCTGACAAGCTTGTCCTGTTAAATAATTCTTATAGACTAGCGCCAGTGAGGGGCTGTCTTCGATCAACAAGACTATTGGAGCATCTTTATTTTGCATCTATAATCCTCTGGCTTAAAACCATCATTTTGCTCACTGTAAAGACTTAACCTCAAGACACAAATTTTAAATCCAAAAAACTGTCCGCCTCGTTTTCTTTCGGAGTGGACTGATCATAGCATTATCAGAAAAATCAATAAGTTCATCTTGATCAAGAAACAACACTTTATTATTTAAAACAATAGCCTTTTTAATCATTAGATTCCGGCCTAAATAGGTATTAGGAAAAATGATTGAGTCCTCGATGGTCGTATTCTTATCAACCAATACATCTTGGCATAAGACTACATCTCCCCGCAATTGAGAACTGCTATGAATGGATGTATTATCGCCCAGATAAGCCATTCGTTGATTCAGACTGCTTTTTTTAACAGCCACATTTATCCCTTTTACTAACTGATTCCCTTGCTGGAAATAATCGACAGAAAAATGCGTTAATTTATTATTAAGCAATCGCATTGACAGTTCAAAAAAAACCTTGGGTGAATCTAATAAATACACCTGACCTAAAGTTATCATCTCACGACTCCAGCTTTGTATGGACGGTTTATTATGCAACACATCAAAACAAGCATCCTTATTATTAGCCTGATAAAAAACAGCCTTAGCCTCAAAGTAATGAATCTTATTTTTGCCATTTTCCTGACAATCGAACATTAACTTTTGAACACTAAAATCGTAAAACACATCTGATCGGAAAACACTAACGGGCTCATTGCTAGGTATATCAGGGTAATAAAAAGGCCTTAACTTGATACCTGAAAAACTCTGGCTACGTAACGCTCTAATGATCAATGTAACGCTTGAAGGGCTTCCCCATAAAAATACCTGCTTAACGCCCACCCGCGACAATAACTCCAACAAACAACTTAAAAATGGCCTTGAAACCAATGGCAATAGAGCGCTAGGCGAATTTAATAACAAGGGTTCTAATGCGGGGTATTCTGCCTCTATTTTAATGACCACCTGTGGAAGTACTTTTTCATTACACTTTTTTTTGCCCGCCACTAATAAGCTCCTTTTCCAAACAAAACCGCCGGTATAGTTCTTAATAACAATTTAACATTAGTCCAAAAAGAGACACTCAAAATATAATCTTCATCCAGTCTAACTTGCTCTTCAAATGGAATTTCAGAACGCCCTGATACCTGCCATATACAGGTTATTCCTGGAATAATTCGCATACGCCTTCGGTCTGAAGAGGAATAAACATTAACTTCCTTAGGTACCGGCGGTCTAGGGCCAACCAGTGACATATCGCCTTTAAGAACATTCCATAGTTGAGGCAATTCATCAATCGAGTATTTACGAATAAACCTACCCACACGCGTAATTCTCGGATCTTGTTTCATCTTAAACCGTACCGAATCAGCAACGCCCCTATCACTGATTAAAGCATCTTTTTGTTGCTCTGCATTCACGACCATAGACCTAAATTTCCAAAAATTGAATATCCGCCCATTAATCCCCACTCGTTTCTGAGAATAAAAAATTGCCCCTGGTGAATCGATAAAAATACAACACACCACTATTAACAATAATGGCGCCAATATAAGCAATGCCATTGCAGCAACGAACAGATCAAATGATCGAATGGATAACATTTTCGCACTCACACGCAATAAATAAAGCCAGCGTGCTAAATAACTCAATAGACCCACGATAATATTAGACTTAACAATTAAATTTGGACTAAGAACATTCTGCTGAGGCACCTTATTCATTCATACCACCGTTTAAAAAACTACTTTTCATCTCCAAAAATATGTGCAACTTTAGTGCCAATAAGGAATTCATGTTTTACTAACTCACAAAACAGGAATAACCCACATGATTCACGGCGTGGCCCAGTCTCTAATTAAGAATTAAATTCGCAAAATAGATTTTTTTTGCAATTTGCAAAAATAAAACCCTCAGAACGATACCCGCCTCTGCCCTCCGCCTTTAAAAACCCTAAATCCATTTTTTGGCATAGCCTTTGCACTGTTTTATTAGGCACACACCATTCGGAGAAAAGGCTTATGTCTACTACAATAAAAACAAAAAACCATACAGAACCTACTATTTCTGCAGAAAAAAAAGCCTGCCAGATTTTAGCGTCGCTCATACCCGATAATAAAAACTTACACGACCATCTAAAACATAATAAAAAGGACTACAACCTCGTGGCAGGAGATGATTTATTCGAAAATTGTCGCCCTCACCTGATAAACCGTCATTTTTTATCTAACCTCAAACAGTTAAAACAAAATGACTCCAAAACTATTTTGATATCGCAAACGGTTTCAGACTACGAACAAGGGTTGAAATTTAGAATACTTTGTAATCGCTTGAAAAATATTTCAACCATCATTGTAAAAGACCAAAAAAGTTATCAGTTACTTCAAGATAAAGGAATCACTCAAACACAACTTTCTTTTGATATACGATTTTTACTTGAGCCTTCCACATTTGCACTCATGGAAGCCTATCAATCCATCCAAAGCTGCCAACCATCACTTAAGAAGTGTTGCCTGATCACACTGCCTGAATCCAGTCATGAACAAAAAATAACCCACTCCAATACGACTAAAAATATATTGTCAGCATGCCAACAAGTCATAAACATGGGGCTTACACCTATTATTTTATTTCAACCTTCAGAACATGCGCATTTGATTACTTCTCAAGATATCAAAGATAAACTACCGGACGTTTGTTTTATAGATACCACTCAACACAACCCTCTGATAACTGATTATGATTTCTTACAGGCTTTACTTCATGTATCACAATATAAAATTACCAGCGATTATTTGAGCACTATTTTTGCGGTAACCACTGGTTTTAAACCCTTGACATTTTATACTTCAGAATTGGAACATGACTTAATCAAACGATTAAAATTACCCCATAATTCTATTCATGAAAGAAGGTCACAAACACTTGATGAAAGAAGCCTTTTCGAACCGCAAAAAGTTGATATCAATTTAATTCGGCAACATATCTGTACTGCTTTTCAGTTAAGTGACCCTCTACATTAGGCCATAACTACGATGGAGATAAAATGGAACAATCCTTTTAAATCTACTATTGATCACGCTTATCAATTAGGTTTCCGTTGCGCTTATAGACTTGCTATAAGCTACTGGTTTTTCAGTAACAAAACCACCGAAGGAGCTCAGGTCATTGTTTATATGGAAGAGAACATATTACTGGTTCGAAGTTCTTACCGTAGTCAATTTACCTTTCCTGGTGGTTACATCGAAAAAGGGGAAACCCCTATTGAAACTGCAAAACGTGAACTCTTTGAAGAAACAGGTATTGTGGCCAATGAAAATCAATTAATTTTCAAAGAAAAGTTGACCCACTTCAATCGAAAGCGTAAAAATATAAATTCAATATTTGAATTTCGCCCCACCATTCAACCCATGATCCGAATTGACAACCGAGAAATTATTGAAGCTAATTTTTATAACTCACAATCGATTGAACATATCGCCTTATGTGATACCGCGAAAACTATTTTAAATCGACCTTTATAGCACCTACCTATGCATCCGACAAAATCACGAATCCTCATCGTTCATGAAAACCAAACAGTAGCGCAAAACATAGCCAACATACTTGCCCCTGCTGACTATACGGTGCTTATTGCGCTAACGGGGCAGTTTGCACTAGATCTTTTTGAAAACAACCCTCAAATCAATATTATCCTTTGTGATTCCGATCTTCAAAGCACAGAAGCATTAAAACTCAGCAAACAACTCTTGCACTATCAAACAGACCAGAGGCCCATATGCATCATCTTACTTCAAGAATATAGCAACCCAGATTTGGCTCTTCTTGCTTTTAAAGCGGGTGTGTTTGATTTTTTATCCCACCCCACATCTCCCCCTTATCTTTTACACTGTGTTAACAAAGCAATTCAAAACATCCAATACCGCCAGTTGGAATTGATAGGCAATTTACGTCAACAACAGACGATAAAACAGCAACAAGATACCATCAAAGAAACAACCACAGAACTAACAGAATTTCACAAAAAAATAGAACAAATTTTAAAACAACCTGAAGACTTTATTAATTCTCTCAGCCATGACATCTACACACCCCTCAATGAAATAATAGGGTATGCCGAAATACTAGAAGAAAAGTCTTTTGGCCGAAGCACCTTATTTGAAATTATCGAAATTAAGAAAAGTTGTTTTGCAATTAGAGATAGGCTACAACCTTTATTTGATCAAACAGATGGCCTTACAAAACAAATCAAGACTGAAATCAGAAAATAACAACTCACCTCAATAAATATCATTCCAGTCAATGCGCTCAGATAAAAGGGTTCATGTAATGGAACGAAACACACGCTTCTAAAGCTTGGTTTTATGCCTACTCTCTGAGATTATCGAAATACCACAAATAACAATACTAAATAATAAAAATACCTATAGAGCAAAAACATAAGCCAACAAACCCTCATTTGCAGCATGATAGAATCCATCAAAAAATAAACATGTACCCTTTATAAAACACACACATTACTACGATCAATAGCGTCTTGATAACTCTAGTAAGGTTAATTGTGCAACATGTTGTAGATCCTTAACAAGTTCAGGTGACACTTTCTCCTTATCCTTACAGGACTGTTCTGCTTGAAAGCTTAAATCAGATATTTTTACTGCACCATAGGTACTGGCTGTACCGCCTAGGGTATGAAACTGTAGTTGCAAGCCCTCTAGATCTTCTTTTTCTTCCAGAGTTGTTATCAACGCCAATCGTTCCTTAACCTCCCGAGTGAAAATAGCGACCATCCTCGTAAACATTTCTGGTGAACAATCACTTTGCAATCGGTGTAATTGCACATCATCAATTAGTTTAAAACCCTTGTCACTTTCTCGATAAGCATCATCACGGCTTAAATAAAATTGTATTTTTTCCTTTAAAAATGATTTTACTATTGGTTTGTTTAAATAATCATTCATTCCAGATTCATAACAACGCTCTTCAATGGTTTTATTTGCATGTGCCGTCACGGCAATAATAGGTATTTTATGATTATCTCCAGACAATTCTCTAATATGACGGGTTGTTTGAAACCCATCCATAATAGGCATAGATACATCCATTAAAATTAAATCTATTTTATCCGTCATGACTACTTGAAGTGCTTCTTCACCATTATTTGCAATGATTACCTCATAACTCATAGCGTTGAGCATAGCTGATATTACAATCTGGTTACCCGCACTGTCATCGACCAATAAGATAACCTTCGGACTAGCCGAATCGACAAAGTCAATTACGTTATCTTTTCCCTCTTTAGATAGACCTCGTGCTTGTGTTGCGATCAATTCTTTTGCTTTTGGCTCTGACTCTAAAATACACACACTATCAATGACATCACTTCGGTCACAAAATCTTTTTACTTTAAAAGACATCGGTCCACAATAAATGATTTTCGCTTGAACCATGCATGGATAGTGCTTGAAACTTTTAACAATACTTTCTATGCTTTCCACGCTTCCTGATAAACAAATAAATAAAAAATCCACCCACTCTTGTTCTTTATTCAACTGAGATTGAAATTCATCAATACTTTTCACCTCAGCACTGTCTAGATAAACAGCCATATTATTGCTCAACAAACGACGTTCTATTTCTGAACTGTATACACCGTAAACAGCCTTTCCTTTACCGTTAAATTCAGAAATTACAATAGAATCTGCAATAACTTGCATCCCTTGTTCAACAGAAAACCAAAAACAACTTCCTTCATCAAGCCCTCTGCTCTCTACACCAATTTCCCCTCCCATGAAATCAACCAGATTTTTGCAAATAGCCAACCCTAATCCTGTACCCTCGGCACCACTTGTCCGTGCGCTATCCAACCGAGAAAACCACGTAAAAAGCCTATCTTCTTCCGCTTCAGGAATACCCATTCCAGTATCAAATACTCGGAAAACAACTAATACTTTATCCTCAGATATAAACTCTGTAGAAACCTTAATGCTAATACATCCTTTGTGGGTATACTTTGTTGCGTTGGTAATGAGATTCAATAACACTTGGCTTATCTTTCGCCTATCTCCAAATAAATTCACACTCACTGTGGATTGAAATTCAACATCAATTAAAAGTCCTTTCTTTTGTACTGAAAATTTTTGTTGTCGGACAAGTCTTTCGACAGTTTCGGTTAAATTATATGATTCATTATTTAAGGTCAGAAAACCTGCCTCAATTTCCGACAAATTCAAAATATCTTCAATAATGTCTTGTAAACTAGTACCTGATAAACAACATTGCTCTAATAACTTTTTCTGATATATCGTTAATTTTGTGTCGACTAATAATTCATTGATACCAATAATTGTATTTAAAGGCGTTCTTATTTCATGACTCATCACCGCGATAAACTCAGATTTCTTATCTAATGCTTGCTGTGATTCCAATATCGCTGATTGCAATAATTCACGCTTGACTTTATCAGCTAATACTCGCTCTAGAGCAATAACAATTAAAAGTGATAAAACACTGAGTAATAACCCTGGCACCTCAACAACTTTACTGGAATATATAATGGGGAACCATTGTTCAGTTTCAGTAATTGCAACCGTAAGTAACCATGCACTTATCAGTGAGAACAAACCAATAACAATAACAATTCGCTTATCTTGCGCTTGAATAAATAGAATAATTGAACTCAACGTTGCCAATAAAATAAGTATCAAAGAAATAAATAAAATAATACTCATTTGTATTCACCGGTCCTATCCTTTCCTAAATGCTTAGTCTGGATCAAAAACTCTACGATCACATTTTGCCCTCTGGATGCCCCAAAAATATCCTGATGCAATGCAAACTCTAACACCATAAATATAACTTATTTTTAGTTCTTAAATACTTTCTTTCAAGCATTCCTGCACTAGTCTTCATTTATAAATAATAATTTACAACGTCCAAATAACTAGATATATGGCCATCATCAAGAAAGCAAAAAATGATCAACGGATACTTTCACAAATAAGTGAAAACATTCACTCATGAATCATCAGAAATCTTTTAAAAAATACTAACTTATTTTATGAATTATATAGATATATTTAACGGTGATGCCGATGGAATTTGCGCACTCACCCAACTACATAATGCACACCCTAGAGAAGCCAAATTAGTCACAGGGGTGAAGCGCAACATTCAACTCGTTGATACTGTCAACGTCAAAGCTCATGACCAAATAACGATCCTTGATATCTCACTCGACAAAAATATTAAGGGTGTACGTAATGCCTTAGCAGCGGAGGCTCAGGTTTTTTATGTGGATCACCACTATGCAGGAACAATCCCTAAACACAAAAATCTAAAAACATTAATCGACACATCCAGCAATACTTGCACCAGTTTATTAATTAATCAACACCTTAAAGGTCAATTCCTTGAATGGGCCATTGTTGGTGCCTTTGGCGATAACTTAATAACAACCGCTAATGATCTTGGAATGCAATTGGGCCTTTCTGAACATCAAAACTAGCCTTACTTGAAAAATTAGGAAATTACAACAGCTAAATCAAGCATGACGGATAATTCTTTTCCGATAGAATAAAGCATCACCGGATTTTTAGATTCAGCTGCAACCTCACGAATGATATGTATACTTTCTGCTTCTAAACGCTGCAAATGGGTTAGCTGCGACATCAAAAATACTCTCTAAGAATGTTATTAATACCCTAAAAGTAGTTATATTTAACCCAATGTAAATAGCAATTTAACCCTCATTAATACTGACAGTTATCAGCAGAGGTAAAAGCCTCAATCAGCAACTAGCTTGAGAAAATAAAAATTCTAATTAGCATAGAAAGACTATATGAAATTTTTTTAGTCACCGAAAGAATTGTCATGGTAACGCTGTTACAGCATTTTTAATTATATGACGCGAATAAATCAACCGAAGGTAAAACAAGAAATCTTATGCTCTTTGATAAAGATCTTCATATCTTACAATATCGTCCTCTTCCAAGTATGAACCACTTTGTACTTCAATTAATTCTAATGGAATCGCACCTGGATTTTCTAATGAATGTTTCATTCCTATTGGAATATATACCGACTCATTTTCGGTTACCAATAGTACTTCATCACCTTTTTGCACACGGGCTGTTCCTTTCACAACAATCCAATGTTCAGATCGGTGGTGGTGCATTTGCAGTGATAACCTCGCTTTGGGCTTAACGACAATACGTTTAACTTTAAAGCGTTCTGAATCATCAATACAATCATAGGTTCCCCAAGGCCTAGCAGCCTTACGGTGAATCATGGTTTGCGGGTAATTATCTCTTTTAAGTTGATCAACAATAAGCTTAACCTCTTGTGATTTCTGTTTATCGACTACTAACACTGCATCTGCCGTTCTAACCACAATCAAATCTTTAACACCCACTGTTGCCAATATACCTTGATCACAAAATAACAATGAATCGGTGGTATCTTCAGTTACAACCGAACCTTTAACAGCATTACCATGTTGATCATGCTTTAGCACTTCCCATAATGCCCCCCATGAACCAACGTCATTCCAACCGGCCTCTAATGGAATCACAGAAGTTTTTATTTGAGACTCTACAGCATGTTCCATTACAGCATAATCTATAGAATTAGAAGGACATGATTTAAAAGCATCTGAATGTAAACGATAAAAATTCATATCTTCCTTTCCCTGATTAACTGCATCTAAACAATAATCAACCATCAACGGCTCAAATTGTTGTAATGCCTCTAAGTAGGTTGTAGCTTTGAATAAAAACATTCCACTATTCCATAAATATTCACCGCTACCTACATACTGTTCTGCCAATTTTAAATTTGGTTTTTCTACAAATTGTAAAACTTCAAAACCATTATTATCATGATTTGCGAGACCTTTTTTTATATATCCGAATCCTGTATGTGGTTGATCAGGGACAATACCAAAAGTCACTAAATGTTCATCTAAAGCCAGGTTTATAGCTTGCTCAACAGCCTTAACAAACTCACTGACTTCAGAAATAACATGATCTGCAGGTAGAACTAGCAGACAAATATCATCATTTGAACGCCTATATTTTTTTTTAATGAAATGACTAACTGCTGCCACTGCTGGTGCTGTATTTCGACCTATCGGTTCTAATAAAATGCCACCTGGAGTGATACCTGCTTCACGAAACTGTTCTGCTACAAGAAAACGATGTTCTTCATTACAAATAACAACAGGATCATCCACACTAACCGTTTGAATGGATTGACAACGCCTAAGCGTATCTTGAAAAAGACTCTGATT
>DTSI01000065.1 GCA_012965425.1 Methylococcaceae bacterium | reverse complement strand
CAATAGTAACGGTTTCAACCTGACCATAAGAAACTGCCTCAAGAAACCGAGAATAGGACAGTGTAGAATTGTTTCGATCTTTAGGAGCAAAACCATTGAATACCGACATTAACGCAATACCGATAACAACCCACAGTAAAATATTTTTTAACATAATTTTTAACCTAAACGCCTTTAACCGTATTATTTGTTATGAAAACAATCTTCATTGTAACAAGTCGTTGCCACTTTGTATTCATTCGTTACAGAACCTCCTTAAGAAGACACCACTGCAACCACAAAGATTCAACCTTAACCCTATTGGTAACCAACCTATACGATATATGGTCTAATTGTGTTTTTTAAAGCCTTTTCCTAAAATATAAACCTCCCTACTCCGGGGCCTAGAGGCTTTAGGCTTACGAATCAATACCTTAGAGAACAATTGACTGACCTCTCTTTTATAGTCATCAAAGCCTTCTCCTTGAAACACCTTAACGACAAAACACCCTTCCGGACTCAAAACAGCTTCCGCCATCGCCAAAGCCAATTCGGCTAAATAAATTGATTGCGGTTGGTCTATCGCCTTATTGCCTGTTAAATTTGGCGCCATATCTGACAACACCACATGAACCGGAATATTCTCAAGAACCCGAAATAACTCTGCCATCACAGACTCTTCTCGAAAATCACCCTGAACACAATGCACCCCGTCGATAGCCTCGATAGACAAAATATCCAGCCCCACAATACGCCCCTGCCCTTTCAACAGCCGCTTAACATATTGCAACCAGGCACCAGGCGCGGCACCGAGGTCAACCACATTCATACCGGGTCGTATTAAATTATCCTTCTGTTGGATTTCTTGTAACTTAAAAACCGCACGCGAGCGAAACCCTTGCACCTGAGCCTGCTTGACAAATTCATCATTAAAATGCTCTTGTAACCACTGATTACTGCTTTTACTTCGCCCCATACCCTTCCGTTTTTAGTGTAAAATTAGCTTTCGAAAATTAAAGGATAAACAGTGAACGCTATCGAAAAAAAGAAACTACGTGCCAATGCACACCAACTGAAACCTCTTGTCACCTTAGGTCAAGCAGGATTAACTGAAGCTGTCATCGCGGAAACAGAAATCACACTTAACGATCATGAATTGGTAAAAATTAAAATACGAACCAGTGACCGTGAATTACGCAAACAACTCACCCAGACCCTTTGCCAAAGAACACGCTCAGAACTAATCCAACAAATTGGCCAGATCGCTGTCATTTACCGAAAAAACCCAAACAATTAAATATACTTAATACTCAGTATTTCGTATTCCTTATCTCCAGCAGGCGCCTTAACAGTGGCGACATCTTCTACTTCTTTACCAATTAATGCTCGGGCAATCGGCGACCCTACGGAAATACGCCCCGCTTTTATATCAGCCTCATCTTCACCGACAATCTGATAAGTGACAACTGCGCCACTGTCAATATCTTCAAGCTCCACGGTAGCCCCAAAAATAACTTTCCCCGACGCATTCATTTGCGTAACATCAATCACTTGAGCATTTGACAACTTACCTTCTATTTCAGCAATACGACCTTCCGTAAAGCTCTGCTCTTCACGGGCAGCGTGATATTCAGCATTTTCCTTTAAATCACCGTGCTCCCTTGCTTCAGCAATAGCACTAATTATTCTGGGACGTACGACTGTTTTTAATTCAAACAATTCTGTACGTAATTTTTCGGCACCAGAAACCGTTAACGGAACTTTATTCATAACTCTACTCCACCTAGCTAATTCTCTTTATCTAAAATTGTTAAAACGTTACTTAAACTAATTCCTTATGTAATTCTTGCAGACTGCGCACCGTAATGCTGTCTAACTCACCCAACCCCAAACACATCGCACTGGCGCCTGCCATGGTTGTAAAATAAGCCACACCGTGCTGTAAAGCAGCTCTACGCATAGTAAATGAATCTACGATGGCTTTAGCCCCTTCCGTGGTATTAATAATGAGTTGAATCTGATCATTCTTAATCATATCAACGGTATTCGGACGCCCTTGATTAACTTTATGAACCACCGCACACGCATAACCGGCCCCCGTAATGACAGCAGCACTTCCCGCTGTTGCAATCAGTTTATAACCCTTAGACACCAACATTCTGGCAATTTCAGATAACTGCGATTTATCCTGATCTTTAACACTGATCAAAACCGTTCCTGACTGATTCAAATGAACACCGGCTGCACGTTGCGATTTTGCAAAAGCCTCACCAAAACTTTTACCCACGCCCATCACCTCACCGGTTGACTTCATTTCTGGTCCTAAAAGGGGGTCAACACCTGGAAACTTAATAAAAGGAAAAACCGCCTCTTTAACCGAAAAATACTTAGGAATCACCTCTTGCGTGACGCCCTGCTCCTTTAAAGAACGCCCCGCCATGCAACGCGCTGCAATCTTAGCCAAGGGATAAGCTGTCGCTTTTGACACAAAAGGCACAGTCCGAGACGCTCTCGGATTCACCTCAATAATAAAAATTTCTTCACCCTGGACAGCAAACTGAATATTCATCAAGCCTACCACACCCAAAGCTTTCGCTAATTTAGCCGTTTGCTGACGCAATTCTTCCTGAATAAGCAAACTAATACTGTAAGGCGGTAAAGAGCAGGCCGAATCACCTGAATGCACCCCAGCTTGTTCAATATGCTCCATCAAGCCGCCAATAAGGACAGTTTCGCCATCATAAATAGCATCCACATCCATTTCCACCGCATTACTCAAAAACCGATCTAACAAGACCGGAGACTCATTAGAAACACTAACGGCTTCCTTCATATAGCGCTGCAAGCCTTCTTCATTAAAGACAATCTCCATAGCCCGACCGCCTAAAACATAAGACGGTCTAACGACCAAGGGATAACCTAAATCACGCGCCGCAACAATCGCTTCCTCGGTCGATCGCGCCGTCTCATTAGGGGGCTGCTTAAGCTCTAAACGTTCTAATAAGCGCTTAAATCGTTCCCTGTCTTCAGCCAAATCGATTGAATCAGGTGAGGTACCAATGATCGGGACTCCTGCGGCTTCTAATGCACGTGCTAGTTTTAAAGGTGTTTGACCGCCGTATTGAACAATCACTCCTTTAGGCTTCTCTATGGCAACAATTTCGAGCACATCCTCCAGAACCAACGACTCAAAATACAATCGATCAGAAGTATCAAAATCAGTGGATACCGTTTCCGGGTTACAATTAATCATAATGGTTTCAAAACCATCCTCTCTCAGTGCGAGGGCCGCATGAACACAACAATAATCAAACTCAATCCCTTGCCCTATACGGTTGGGACCACCTCCCAAAATAATAATTTTTTCTTTATCGGTTGGACGCGCCTCGCATTCTTCTTCATAAGTTGAATACAAATAAGCCGTGTCCGAGGAAAATTCAGCGGCACAGGAATCAATTCTTTTAAATACCGGACGAACCCCTAAACGATGCCGCGTATTGAATAGCTCTGATTCTGAGCAGGTTAATAATTTAGCTAATCGCAGATCAGAAAAGCCCTTACGCTTTAACCGCCAAAGGTCATCATAAGTTAATGCAGCGACATCCTGCCCCTTTAACTGCTGCTCAGAAACAATAAGGTCATTGACTTGCATTAAAAACCAAGGATCTATCCGACTGGCCGCATGAATCTTCTCTAACGACCACCCGGCACGAAATGCATCGGCCACATACCATAGTCTCTCAGGACCGGGCTGGCTAATTTCATGCTGCAAAATCTCAGTCACATCGGGCAAACTCAAATCAACAATTTCATCCAAGCCGGTCATGCCGGTTTCCAGCCCTCGTAAAGCTTTTTGCAAAGACTCTTGAAAAGTTCGACCAATGGCCATTACTTCACCCACTGACTTCATTTGTGTTGTCAGTCGGTCATCTGCTTGCGGAAATTTTTCAAACGTAAACCGAGGCACCTTAGTAACTACATAATCTATCGTCGGCTCAAATGAAGCCGGTGTCGCGCCACCGGTGATTTCATTTTTTAATTCATCCAGGGTATAACCAATCGCTAATTTTGCAGCCACTTTAGCAATAGGAAAACCTGTTGCCTTAGATGCTAATGCTGAAGAGCGCGACACCCGAGGATTCATCTCAATAACAACCAAACGCCCATCATCAGGATTTATAGCCACCTGTACATTCGAACCGCCGGTATCAACACCAATTTCACGCAATACCGCTAACGAAACATTACGAAGAATCTGATATTCTTTATCCGTAAGCGTTTGCGCAGGCGCAACCGTTATCGAGTCGCCCGTATGAACACCCATAGGGTCAAAATTTTCTATCGAACAAACAATGATGCAGTTATCTTTACAATCTCGAACCACTTCCATTTCATATTCTTTCCAGCCTAAAACAGATTCTTCGATAAGCAGCTCATTCGTAGGAGATAAATCCAACCCACGCACACAAATATCGACAAACTCTTCTTTGTTATAAGCGATCCCACCACCACTGCCCCCTAAGGTAAAAGAGGGTCTAACCACCGCGGGATAACCAACGTCCGCTAAAATCTCCTGCGCTTGTTCTAAGGTTGATGCAACAGCAGATTTAGGCACATCAAAGCCTATTTTAATCATTGCTTGTTTAAATAATTCTCGATCTTCTGCCTTCTCGATTGCCTCTTTACTGGCACCAATCATCTCAACATTAAATTCAGCCAAAACGCCATTGCGCTCAAGATCTAAGACACAATTTAGTGCCGTTTGGCCCCCCATTGTTGGTAACACAACATCAGGACGCTCTTTTTCAATAATTTTAGCAACCGTCTGCCAATCGATTGGCTCAATATAAATCGCATCCGCAGTCTGCGGGTCGGTCATAATGGTTGCCGGATTAGAGTTAACCAAAATGACTCGGTACCCCTCTTCACGTAAAGCCTTACAGGCCTGAGTCCCTGAATAATCAAATTCACACGCTTGCCCAATAACAATAGGGCCTGCGCCTAACAGCAAAATGGATTTTATGTCGGTTCTTTTTGGCATGTTTAATAATTTAGAATTACAAGCTGAAGGAAATAAAAATCAATGAATGAGGCCCTTACTGTTCCATTTTTTCAATGAAACGATCAAAAAATCCTACGACATCGTGAGGTCCTGGACTAGCTTCAGGGTGGCCTTGAAAGCCGAAGGCAGGACAATCAGTACGCTCAATACCCTGCAAACTCCCGTCAAACAAAGAATGATGTGTTGCCACTAAACAATCAGGCAGCGTCGCTTCATCAACAGCAAAACCATGATTTTGACTACTGATCATAACTCGGCCGGTCGCCTTTTCCTTGACAGGATGATTTGCACCATGATGGCCAAACTTCATCTTTTCAGTCTGTGCACCACTGGCCAATGCCAACAACTGATACCCCAGACAAATGCCAAAAACAGGCACCTTCTCATTAAGAAACTCACGTATCGCAGCAATAGCATAATCACAAGGTTCTGGATCACCCGGACCATTAGAAAGAAAAATACCATCCGGACACATAGCTAAAACATCTGCTGCCGGGGTTGTGGCCGGGACCACTGTCAACCGGCACCCACGATCAACCAACAACCTGAGAATATTACGTTTAACACCAAAATCATAAGCAACCACATGCTTTTGAACGGCAATATCTTCTTGATGCTCTTGACCCAATTGCCATACCCTCTCCGCCCAAACATAGCTGCTTCGAACCGAGACCTCTTTAGCCAGATCCATCCCTTTTAACCCCGGGAATTTCGCAATTTGTTGCTCAGCCGCTTCAGCATTCACCGCATCACCGGCAATAATACATCCTCGCTGCGCACCCTTATCTCGTAAAATTCGAGTTAATTTACGGGTGTCTATCTCGGCGATGGCAACCACATTATTCTGCTCCAAATAGCAGCCAAGACTCATCTCTGACCGCCAATTACTTGCTAATAAAGGCAAATCTCTTATCACCAATCCACTGGCAAAAACCTGGTCCGATTCGTCATCTTCCGCATTGGTTCCCACATTGCCTATGTGAGGATAGGTTAACGTAACCAGCTGACGTGCATAAGAAGGATCACTCAAGATTTCCTGATAGCCCGTTAATGAAGTATTAAAAACCACCTCCCCAACAGTTGTACCTGCAACCCCCACAGAAACCCCCTCAAAACGGGTTCCATCCTCAAGAACTAACCATGCGTTTGTTTTCAAATCTTACCACCTCAAATGCACAAAACGGGAGGGGGTTACACCAACCGACTCCCGTCATACATAATAATGTTACTGAATACCGCCTATTCGTGACGATTTTACGAGATATTCGTCTCTGGGTCTATCAGTTTAAGAGGACCCTCATGAATAAAACCAACCACCGCCTACTCGAACCTAGAAAACATTACGCCCGCCAGACTCAACCCGTTCACTAAAAAAAACCTTACGCATTTAAGCCTAAAACATCTTGCATGTCATATAATGCGGGCCGCTTATCTCCTAACCAGACGGCCGCACGAACAGCACCTTTCGCAAACGTCATTCGACTGGTTGCTTTATGGGTTATCTCAATCCGTTCACCTTCATCAGCAAACATAACCGTATGCTCACCAACAATATCTCCAGCCCTGATCGTTGAAAAACCGATCGTCTGCCGGTCCCGCTCATCGCTACGCCCTTCTCGTCCATAAATAGCGTGCTGCTGCAAATCTCTATTAAGTTCTTCAGCAATCACCTCACCCATCCTAAGCGCCGTTCCTGAAGGTGCATCCACCTTATGACGGTGGTGTGCCTCAATAATTTCGATATCAACATCATCGCCTAGAACTTTGGCCGCCATAGCTAATAACTTCAGTGACAAATTCACACCGACACTCATATTAGGTGCAAAAACAACCGGAATTTGTTGTGCTGTTTGAGCAATGAGATTTTTTTGTGCCGCATCAAAACCCGTCGTTCCGATCACGATGGCTTTACCTGCTTGCCGACACATCGACAAATATTCCATACTGATTTCAGGCAACGTAAAATCGATCACCACATCAACATTACCCAAGACGATTGATAAATCATCAGTCACAACAACACCATTTTTTGCCAAGCCGGCTTGGCTGCCAGCATCTTGCCCTTGACTGCCACTGGACTTCCTAGAGATAGCAGCCGTTAGCGTTGTACTGTCATGCAACTGCGTCGCCGCGATTAAGCACTGCCCCATTCGGCCTGATGCTCCGACCACCGCTATTCGCATCATAAAATCATCCCGTTAATTTATCAAAAAACTGTTTGACACCATCCGTCCAACCATGTTCTTGCGGGCTGTGTTTCTTACCACCCGTAGACAGCGCCTCATCCAATCCCTCAACCATAGCTTTTTGCTCCTTAGTCAATCGAACCGGCGTCTCAATAATTATCTGGCATAATAAGTCACCCGTAGAACCACCCCGCACAGGCTTGACACCTTTACCGCGCAACCGAAATGACTTCCCCGTTTGTGACTCGGCAGGAATCTTTAATTTAACTTTTCCATTTAATGTTGGCACTGCTATTTGCCCGCCCAGGCATGCAGTCGCAAAACTAATAGGTACCTCACAAAATAAATCAGCTCCATCGCGTTTAAATATAGTATGCCGCTTCACACTCATTTCAACATACAAGTCACCCGCCGGTGCTCCTTGCGCACCCGCTTCACCTTCACCGGATAACCGGATGCGGTCTCCCGCATCAACCCCGGGCGGCACTTTAACGGAAAGAACCTTGTTCTCCTGAACCCGCCCTTGACCATGGCATTTACCACACGCATCCTTAATCTGCTGCCCGGAACCCCGACAACTTGGACAAGTTTGCTGCACAGAAAAGAACCCTTGTTGCATACGAACCTGACCTTGACCATGACAAGTTGTACAAGATACCGGGCTTGTACCTCTACGCGCACCCGAACCATGACACTCACCGCAAGTCGCCTTGACTGGAATCTTAATCTTCACCTCGGTTCCAGCTACCGCTTCCTCTAATGTTAACGACATATTGTAAGATAAATCCGAACCGCGACTAGAGCTACCTCTTCGCCCACCGCCACCACCAAATATATCGCCAAAAACGTCACCAAAAACGTCACTAAAACCAGCATCGCCGCCAAAACCACCCGACCCCCCGCCCATCGAGCCATCAACACCCGCATGCCCGAACTGGTCATAAGCCGATCGCTTACTCGGATCGGATAATACCTCATACGCTTCTTTAACTTCTTTAAACTTTATCTCAGCACGGGGGTCATTAGTATTCCGGTCCGGATGAAATTTCATTGCCTTCCGGCGATAGCTTTTCTTAATCTCACTATCACTGGCATTTTTAGCAACATTTAGTAATTTGTAATAATCTTCTTTTGCCATAACGTAAAGAACCGCTGGCAAAACCAGCGGTTTTTCTATAGATAATTAATAAATAAAAACAATCTTAATGCGCGACGAATATGATGTACTCTACTAATTTAAGCAAAAACACACTTATTCATAGCTCAGTAAAATCAACCGTCCTTCTTCTCATCTTTAACTTCTTCAAACTCAGCATCAACGACATCCTCAGTTGATTCCGCATTCGCTCCTGCTTCCGATGAACCTTGAGGTGAATCATCAGACCCTTCCGCTTTTTGCGCATAAGCACGTTCTGCTAATTTACCAGAAAGCTCTGTTAATGCCGTTGTTTTAGCTTCAATAGCTTCTTTATCATCGCCTTTAATCGCTTCTTGCAAGTCATTCACAGCCGTCTTTATCGCTGTTTTCTCATCGTCTTGCACTTGATCCGCCAATTCTTCAAGTGATTTTTCAACCGCATTGATCATTGACTCAGCTTGATTTCTTACCGCAACCAATTCGGTTAGTCTACGATCCTCATCGGCATGAATTTCGGCATCTTTAAGCATACGTTCAACATCTTCATCCGACAACCCACTCGATGCTTTAATAATAACTGATTGCTCTTTACCCGTTGCTTTATCTTTGGCTGACACATTCAAAATACCATTAGCATCAATATCAAAGACAACATCAATCTGTGGTGTTCCCCGAGGTGCTGGCGGAATATCAGCCAAGTCAAATCGTCCTAATGATTTATTACCTGAGGCGACGTCACGCTCACCTTGCAAGACATGAACCGTCACGGCTGTTTGATTATTTTCTGCCGTTGAAAAAGTTTGTGATGCATTCGTTGGAATGGTTGTGTTCTTGTCAATCAACTTAGTCATAACACCGCCCATGGTTTCAATACCTAATGACAATGGCGTTACATCTAACAACAAGACATCCTTAACGTCGCCGCCTAAAACACCGGCTTGAATCGCAGCACCCAGAGCAACCGCTTCATCTGGATTAATATCCTTACGTGGCTCTTTCCCAAAAAAGTTCTCGACCAATTCTTGAACCTTAGGCATTCTAGTTTGGCCACCCACTATAATCACATCGCTAACATCTTTAGCAGATAAGCCAGCGTCTTTTAATGCAATTTCACAAGGTTTTCTAGTCCGCTCAATCAAGTCCTCAACTAAAGATTCTAATTTCGCACGCGTCAATTTAACATTCAAATGCTTAGGCCCTGTCGCATCAGCCGTAATATAAGGTAAATTAATATCAGTTTGCTGACTAGACGATAATTCTATTTTCGCTTTCTCAGCCGCCTCTTTTAATCGCTGCAAAGCGAGTGGGTCATTGTGTAAATCCATCCCATTTTCTTTTTGGAACTCATCTGACAAATAGTCTATGATGCGTAAATCAAAGTCTTCCCCACCTAAGAATGTATCGCCGTTAGTCGATAACACCTCAAACTGATACTCACCTTCAACCTCGGCGATTTCAATTAATGAAACATCAAATGTTCCACCCCCCAAATCATAGACGGCAATCGTCATATCACCTTTAGGCTGGTCTAAGCCAAAAGCCAATGCGGCAGCTGTCGGCTCATTAATAATACGTTTAACGTCCAAGCCAGCAATTCGGCCTGCATCTTTCGTTGCTTGACGTTGAGAATCATTAAAATACGCAGGAACAGTTACCACCGCTTCTGTAATTTCTTCTCCTAAAAAAGCCTCAGCATCTTTCTTCAACTTCATTAAAACACGCGCTGAAACCTCAGGTGCGGCAATCTTTTTGCCATTTCCTTCAACCCAAGCATCGCCGTTTTCTGCTTCAACAATCTTGTACGGCACCATATTAATATCTTTTTGAACGATATCATCTTTGAAACGACGCCCAATTAATCGCTTAATTGCAAATAAAGTATTTGTCGGGTTGGTTACCGCCTGACGTTTTGCAGACTGTCCTACCAACACCTCGTCATTATTAGAAAATGCCACAACCGATGGGGTAGTACGAGACCCTTCACTGTTTTCTATAACGCGTGGCTTCCCATTTTCCAATACCGCCACACAAGAATTTGTGGTCCCAAGGTCAATACCTATAATCTTTGCCATTTATTTCTCCAAACTTAAATTAACTATTTTTGAACGACTTACTCTTCTATATGAGGCTATTTTTCTGATTTTCAATCAGAATTATCGTTCTCTTCATTTTTTTCGACTTCAGAACTCGGGGCTTTTGCAACAATCACCATCGCCGGACGTAAAACTCGACCATTTAACAAATACCCTTTCTGAAACACAGTCACAATCGTATTCGGCTCAACGTCAGCGGTTTCTTGCATGACCATTGCCTGATGCTTCTCTGGATCAAACTTCTCACCCACAGGATCAACTGTTTCTATACTGAACTTACTAAAAACCGATTGAAACTGTTTTAAAGTCAATTCATTACCTTCACGAATTTTTGCTATTTCAGGGCTACTTTCAGCTACCGCTTGCAACCCAAGCTCTAAACTGTCGATAACCGTCAACAATTCTTTGGCAAAATCAACTAATGCAAACTTATGCGCATTTTCTATATCTTTTTGACTGCGACGTTTAATATTTTCCATCTCAGCCTGAACCCGCAAAGCCTTATCCCAGTTACTTGCCGCTTCTTCCTGCGCTGTTACTAACTGCTGCGTTAATTCATCAACAGAAACCTGAGACACTTGCTCATCTTCACTGCCTGATGCGTCAGAAACAGAGCCGTCGGCATCTGTTTCTAATTCATTATTTTCATCCTGCAAAACAGCAGACTCTTCAATTTCAGAAACATCCTGATCTGTATTCATTCTATTACTAACTCCACTTTCTACGACCTGTTGATTATAAAAACTCAATCCCTTGACACCCAACACGCATGGCTAGGAAAACAAGGCAATCCACGGTATCTATGATTTTAAAAATCGGACTAATCCTCTTGCCCTGACTTTAAGATGGGGACGAAGATTTCTGATTCAAGACCGAACCTAATAATTTTGCAGTGACATCTACAAAAGGGATCACTTTTTCATACGCCATGCGC
>DTSI01000064.1:1685-11724 GCA_012965425.1 Methylococcaceae bacterium | reverse complement strand
CACATGGGCTGGGTTCTGAAGTTGGTATTTAACATCGATCACAGCTCGTCTATACTCATCTACGCTCATCTAAGATCGATCACAGCTCGTCTACACTCATCTACACTCATCTATGATCGACCACAGCTCGTCTACTCAATGTATCCTGACCACAGAATCTTGTTAACGCGATTTGTTACGTTACACTCAATTTGCTGACAAAAATCTACACGGCGGACTGAAATCCCGGAACCTACTTCAGAACCCATCCCACATGTCTCCTATCGCGACTCGGCGTTGTTAGAAACCATGTCCCGATACGGTCCCCTATGCAGTCAGAAGTAAGGATCAACAAGTTATTAATAAGTTCCACCGATGTTTTGTTTACGAGGCCGGCTGAAAACGGCAGAAATGAAGCGGATTCACGGCAAAAATGAACACACAATCACACTAGATGAATGAACAAACATGAAGAAACAAGGAAAATGGGTTTGCTTTTAAGTGATGATGGCAAAATCGAAAAAATCAATGAATGGGCAATTGAAGATAGAAATAAATTAGAAGCGCTTTGCGATTATTACGGTATTAGTGATACTTCTGAAAAGTTTTATGAATTATCACTAGCATTAGCTAGAGATTTTTTACCTGAGAAGAAAAAAAGGGGAGTTAAAACTAAATGGACTGAGCTCGTTCAAGCAGTTTTGGTCGCTGAGGTTGATAGGTTGGTCTCCAAGGAAGGTACTGATCGTGATCTATTATGGGCTTTTAGACAGCTTTCTGAAACATCGCCATGGTGTGAATTTATTAAAGTGCATAACTGGGAATATTTTGGGAATAACCCTAGTGAAGTTATTAGGAAGCATTATTATAAATCACAACATTCGCAGTGGGCTTTAATAGCGCGCGATGCACTTAAATACCATGAAATCAATAATGATTTAGATGGGTGGAATAATTTCATTTTACTTGTAGTAAAGGGTCAAACTGACAAGTAAAAAAGAATTCTTAATTTCTGGGATTTTATTAGTAGGTGTGGAGATAAATATTTTTTAATTTATCCCTTTTATTATGTCTTCTGGACTTAATTGAAC
Source organism: Methylococcaceae bacterium (assembly GCA_012965425.1). Lineage (GTDB taxonomy): Bacteria > Pseudomonadota > Gammaproteobacteria > Methylococcales > Methylomonadaceae > OPU3-GD-OMZ. The sequence continues at coordinate 10,654 of DTSI01000064.1, read as the reverse complement.
AGGAGAAAACTGTAATGAACAACTTACCACAAGTGGGTTTTGTAAGACTTCATCAAATTGTAGGAAATCCTAAAGCTAACCCCCCTATACCTGCGATAATTCCGGTTTGTAAATCTTCATGGTGGGCTGGAGTTAAGTCGGGCATTTATCCAAAGCCTGTAAAACTAGGGCTCAGAGCTACGGCTTGGCGCGTTGGCGATATTAAGGCGTTAATTGATGAGTTAGAGAAATGACTTGTTATTTATCTAACTCAGAAGAATCATTAGTCAAAATCACTGAGAATCAAAACCGCGTGTCTGATGTGGAATTAACTTATTTAGAAGTTACATGGCATGAATTTTTATCGGTTCTTAAAAACCCAAAGATTGGTGAAAAAGATGGATCTTATTTTTTACGTTGTTCAGGTTCTAAAAGGACAAACCAGAATACAAATGACACAGCATCTATTTTGATATTGGACGGAGACTCAACATTGGTTAGCGATGGAGATCCTACTCCTGGCGCACCACACCCAAAAAGAGTTTCTGTTGTTTTACGAAAGCAGGGTATTACCCATTGCATTTATAGCTCGCACAGTAATGGGTGTAACAAGGTCAACGAAGACTCAGGATATGACTCAGACTTTCATAAATATAGGGTGATTATCCCTTGCCTTTATACTCGTGAACAATTGGCTGATTTATTAGAGTACATATTTGCAGAGCTTCATAACTCAGGGGTTATGCTAGTCAACGTTCCTGAAAACAAGACGTGGTCACAGGCTTGGTATTATCCAAGAGTTACCGATAAGAATGCAAAGAAGCTGTTTAAATTCTATTCCTATGAAGGCAAATCTATAGATGCAGATCAAGTCTGCAGAAATTGGGAACAAAGTTCTACCGCTAAAGAGCCCGGGGTTATTGTACAGAGCAGTTATAGCCCGTTAGAGGGCCAGGTTGACGTTATTGACGCTTTTAATAAAAAGTTCACTTGTGAAGATATTTTGATCCGTAACGGTTATACCAAGACTGGGAATAGGTTCTTACGCCCAGGTTCTGAAACTGGTGTGGCTGCCGTACAGTATTGCCAGAAGTGTAAAGATGGGGTCGAGCGTGTGTATTCCCATGGAGGTGACTTATTAAATGATGGTAAGGCACATGATGCCTTCGACTGTCACTTAAAATTTGAGTGCAATAATGAAATGAAAGCTGCACTAAATTGGAATCCAGAGTTAACGAAACAAAATCAGATAGCGTTTATGGAAGAAAGCCAAAAGTTAAGTGCCACGGATTTTGACCCTAATACCATTTACAAAAAAGGTAATGAGGAAATTATTCCGATGCCTATGCTCATTCAAGATTTTCCAACAGAGATACTTCGGAAAACTCATAAGTTCTATCAACGAAGTAGTACTAAAGCAACCCATCATCTTTCTATGTTAGGGGTTATTGGTTTGGCATCAGTGTTGGCAAATAGAATTTTTATTAGTGATCAAGATAACATGACCCCGCTGTATTTATGTGGAATAGGTATTTCTGGTCGGGGGAAGAATAACCCAAAGGAAGTAACGTGCAGAATTTTAAATGAATCAAATTTATTCGCGTTAATTGGGTCTGGAACTTTCACAAGTTCATCTGCCTTAAGGAATATGTTAGTTCAGTATCCCGCTAGGATAATGGTTATCGATGAATTTGGAGATAAGTTATCAGAGGCGCTAAATGCGCGTAATGGTCTGATGGCAGGAGGGTTTTCTGCTCTTAAGGATTTATTTAGTGATTGTAATGGTGTCTATTTGAAACAAGTAATGGCTGATACTGGTAGAGCGCCTAAAAATGCAGAGAAGGATATTATTAAGCCATGTTTATCAATGTTGGCAATTTCAACTCCAGAACAATTTCATGATGCTTTAGACCAAAAAAGTTTAGAAGGAGGGTTTATAAATCGTTTAATAATTGTTGATTCAACTGATGATGAGTTGATAAGGAATTACGGTAAGAAACCTCAAATACCTAAATGGCTTGAAAAGCATATGAAGAAATTCTATGACCTTAGAAATCGGGGGAACATAGATTTTGGAGAGGGTAGTATTACATTTAATGACATTGCACATGAGGCATTTGAATCGGAGCCAGATTTAATTGAAATGCCATTTGCAAAAGAGGCTGCAAAACGGTTAGTAGAGATTGATTATCTCATTGAAGAGAATGCTGGTGATGACGAATTATTAGCCAATCTAACTGTCCGTTGGCGTGAGCAAGTTATGCGCATGGGATTGGCATTAGCTGTCTATGACAACCCTAAGAGGAAAGATATTCCGCTAGAGATTGTTGAATGGTGTTGGGAGTTTATTAAATATCATGGTGATTGTTTTATAAATAAACATAGAGATAAACCAGAGAGTGAATTTGAACGAAATTGTAATGCAGTTTTAAAAGCAATTAGGAACTGTGGTCAAAATGGTATGACGAGAAAACAGCTCGGTCAGGTTAAGAGGTTCAAAAGTTTAGGCGCACGAGATAGGAGTGAGATTACTAAGGTTTTAATTGATGATGGATCTATTAAGATGTTTGAGACTAAGGGTTCACATAAAGGTGGGCCTAAAACAACTGTGTTTTATGCGATAGGTGGTTAGGTTTTCAGTCGGCGATTAAGGGGAAGAAGATAGTAAATGGATTTTTTTAAAAAAACAAATTTTCTCGAAAAAGTGGACTGCTAACTACCTACTATGCTTTTAATCAAACTTGTAGGTTTTATAGGTGTTTGGTTAGTTTTTTTTAGTTAATAGGTACTTAAGAATAGATATATTAGTGAGAAATTAGAAATAGATATTAGTAGCAAGTACTACGAACTACTAACTGCAGACTGGTTAGTTTTTGAGTGAAAACCAGAACAACATCACCTGATTGGAGCCTTATAAAGTATGAGCAAAGAACAATTGATTTTTGATTTTGAAGTGTACCCAAACTGGAATCATGTCACTTTTATGGATCAAGAAGGAAACTTCACCCAATTCAACGCCCCCATTGATTCAGAGGCGTTAAGGTCATTTGTGAAAAGTAAAACCCTAATCGGATTTAACAGTAACCGTTACGATAATTACATTCTGTCAGCGGTACTGTCCGATATGAAAATTGGTATGGTATACCGCCTAAGTAAAGATTTAGTCGAATCAGGAAAACGAGCCTGGGACCTAGAGCAAAGTTACGGTTTAGAACGACTAACCAAAGGTAATGGTTTTGATTTTATCGACCTCATGCCCCTTGTTGCTGGGTTCAGTGGTTTAAAGACGCTTGGCGCTAGGATGCATCATGCAAAGCTTCAAGAATTGCCCTTTGATCCCCACGAACCTTTAGATGAAAACCAACAACAGATTATTGCTGACTATTGTAAAAACGACTGTTTGATTACTGAAAAACTGTACCAACGGTTACAAGAACAAGTCGCCTTAAGAACTCAGTTAGGCGAGACTTACAAACTAGACCTTCGCAGTTTAGGCGATGCGGGGATTGCTGAGAAAGTCTTGCTCAAAGAGCTGGATACTACTTCATCGGAACTAAGACAAAAAATAGTACGGCACAAGGTCCTAAGTTATGACCCCCCTTCCTTTATTAATCCCGTAAGCCTCGAAGTCAAAGCACTATTTGCTACGCTAAAAGAAACTGAGTTTCAGATTAAAGAATCCGGTCACCCAGAGCTGCCAGATTCACTCAAAAATAAGGTTATCGAGTTGGGTGATAAGTCTTATAAAATTGGCTTAGGTGGACTTCATTCAATTGATTGTGCAGGAATGTTTACAGCCGATGACGAGAATATGATCATTGATGTCGATGTCACCTCTTATTACCCAGCCATCATTACGCAGACTGGATGGTACCCTCCACAAACAGGCCCTGAGTTTAACGCTGTTTACCAATCGATTGTTGACCGACGGGTTGAGGCTAAAAATGCCGGTCGGAAAGCCGACTCAGATTCCTTAAAGATTATTGTCAATTCAACCTACGGTAAGACAGGTAGCCAGTACAGTGCGCTTTACGCGCCTAATCTAACCATTGGTATCACATTGACGGGGCAATTAGCCTTATTAATGTTGATTGAGAAGTTTGAGGCTGAGGGTTTAGGGATTATCAGTGCTAATACCGACGGTGTTACTGTCAGAATAAAAAGGAAGAATGAGGCGGTGTTTACACAGCTTTGTTCGGACTGGGAGTCTGATACCGGTTTTAACCTTGAACGGGTTGACTACAAGCTATTTGCCCAACGTGACGTGAATTGCTATATCGCCGTAACTACTGACGGGCATATAAAGGCTAAAGGCGCTTTAGCCATTCATAATGATCTGACACATAACCCCAGCGGCGATATTATTCAAAAAGCGGTCACGGAATATTTGCTCAACAATCAACCGATTGAATCAACAGTAATGGCCTCGGATGATATCCGGGATTTTATTTATGTTAAAAAAGTTACCGGTGGGGCAACCAAAGATGGCGATTATTTAGGGTCTATTGTGCGGTGGTATTTAAGCACGGATACAACTACACCTATTCTAAACACAAAGGGGAATAAGGTTTCTCTTTCTGAGAATGGCGTACCATTGATGGACATTCATTCCTTGTCTGTTGAAGATTATCCAGATTTAGATGTTAATTATTATATTTGTGAGGCGGAAAAAGTCTTGAGCGATATTACCCAACCCAAAAGCCAAGGCAAGAATCTGGAGGCTCGCCGGCTGAAAGCACAAGGGTTCTCACCCGCACCAATGATCCATATTGGTAAGACTGTTTTTAAGGATGACTTTAGTAGCAGTGAAGCTATCGGTACACAAACCGGCGGCCGCGTTGGGTTAATACAATACGATGGCGTTATCTATCGGTTCACCGAACCCGGTTGGCCCAGTGCTTATAAGTCCGCAGAAAAGAAGCTTGATGTGAGCATTAAGTTTGGCGGTGTCGTTGATATGGGTGGTCAAACCAAAATTGGAGATTTTCCAAGGGAGTTACGAGACAATTTATTTGAGGTTCTGACAAAGGCACAAAAAGAGAAAATAACTAATAGTGTTAGTTAATCATTCCACTGCTTTAGCCACATGCTGTGGTTTTTTATCGATGTATTATGGTCGGTGTTTTTGGAGGATATTAAAAAGGATTAACGACGGGAAAGTGATTAATGCTTTTATGTCTAGAGTTATTAATTGTTAAGCATTGAATTCTTCTTTGTGTAAGTTTAACCAGTTAGTTAAGGTCTGTCGGTTGCAGCCAAGAATCTTTGCAATAGCCGAGTTATTGACGCCTTTGGAACGATAATCAATGATCGTGTCACGGTGCTCATCAAGCTTCGATTTTCCTGCTGGGCGACCCAGCGTTAAACCTTTTGCTTTACGCGCTTGTAGCGCGCTCTTAGTGCGATCAGAGATCATTTGCCGTTCAATTTGAGCGCTCAGTTCTAGGGCGAATATGAGGGCTTTAGTTGTGATGTCATCACCACCAGGTTCAATGCGGAGGTTCTGGCTTATCGCGTGAATTGTTGTGCCTCGTTCAGCTATTTTGACTCGAATAGATTCAAGCTCAGACATTGATCGTGCTAATCGAGATAGTTCATAAATGATTAATTGATCCCCTTGCTCAAGCCTATTAATTAGTTGATAGATTTCACGGTTTCGCTTACCAGTACTAATAGTTTCACCGATGAATTCAACATTACCTAGGCGGTGATCATTTGCGTAACCCAGTATTGCATTACGTTGATTATCTAATTCTTGCTTACCCGTACTAACTCTTAAATACCCATATATCATGATTAACTCCAGGCTCTGCTTGTTGTGCTATTTAAATAGTAAATAACAATTAAACTAGCATTTATTGTATAATATAGTTGGTGTATTTAATAGCAATATTATGCTATTAAAAGGTACGTTTAAATAGCGAAGTCAATTGTAATCATCTTTTTTGCGTGAATTAATAGAAAAAAGATATACCCCCCTTTCAATTTAATAGAGGGGTGGTAATGATAATATTCAAGTGGTGACACATCATGACCATTAAATATATTGAGAAGGCAAAGCTTGGACGACCAGCGATTACTTTTAATCTTGAAGAACTTGAAGCATTGGCGCGTAGAGGGTTGAGTTATGAACAAATAGCTCAATCTTTAGGCATTAATTTTAAAACGTTGGCATCGCATCGGAAAAAAAATCCTGAGATACAAAACACAATTGATAAAGGTAGAGCCGTCGGTGTGGCTGCCGTATCAAATGCTTTATATGAATCGGCAGTTAGTGGGAACTTGGGTGCCCAGGTTTTCTTTTTAAAAAATCGAGATGCGGAGCGTTGGCGCGATAAATTTTATAATTCGGTTGATGTGGATTTGGGATCTTTACACCTCGAGGCAATGAAAAATATAGTAGGTGATATTAAAGAAATTAATTAGTTTTGCAGGGTATATCTTCAATATGGTTAGATTCATCAGTCGTATCCTTTTCGTCGTTGGTATCTTCTAGGGTAGATAATTCTAAAAGTGGTATCGGTTCAATTGCATGATTGGGGGGAAAGACGGCAAAGCTAATTTCACTATGCTCCAATGGAGAGCTTTAGAGTCGCACGTTATCAAGCTAATCCGTCAGTACCCGGATGCAAAAGTGGCCGGTCACAGTAATTTCAGCAACAAACAATGTCCTTCTTTTGATGTGGAGAGTTGGTGGCACAATTAATAAAACATCTACCTTGCCCCAAGTGTGGCAGTAGCGATGCAAACTCAGAATATGACGATGGCAGTCGCTACTGCTTTTCTTGCGAGTATGTGGAAAGAGGAGACTCCAACGAGCGCACAACAAGCAAGGAGGATACAGGGTTGATGGAAGATTTGGTTTATACGGCAATACCAAAGAGGGGATTAACTGAAGAATAACGGGATAAAACAGATTGAAACTGTGGTCGTTTCCCCCTCTCTATTGGCTATCATTCAGAGTAGGGAAGGGGCTTCTATTCGATGATTGTTGTTTTTTTTAAACAACAACTTATGCAGCTCCGGTTTCCTTCACCGCTAAGCACCTGGTCCCGGCGCCTAGAATCTAAGGGCTTTGTTCGGGGTTGTTTGGGGGATAGGGGCGGGTGCTAGGAAGGGGTTCTTAGCGGCCTTGCGCTAGGCGCTATTAGACGTCAATTAACTTGGTAGGTTGATAGGGTTTATTTTTCGTTCGCCGCCAGCCATGGAAAGCGAAGCGAATGAAAGCCGAACTTATCGAAGTGTATGCCGCAAGGGTGATTCTCTTTTTATAGTAACTCCGATAACTCCGAATATTTGGCTTTTTATACGACTGACTTAACTGACTAATGCTCTTTTTATAGTGACTCCATTAACTCTACATAGAGCGACTGTACTAACTGTCTATAGCAATTTATCCCGTACGGGAAATCTATCTACTTTCGTCTACTTTAGACTAGTCATAGGTTCTGGATTACCGTCTGCATCAACAAACCGAACGGTTACTTGCATCGGCTCTAAATCTTCTTCAGTAATGTGTTCGATTGCCTTGCGTTTGGGGTAAATATATTGCGCTAGTTCTTTAGCCATTTGCCCTGCAAGAGAATAGTCCTTGTTAGCCATTGCCAGTTTGGATATTTCTATCATGGACTCGATGGGGTCAAACCCTAAATTTTCCATTTGCTGCTGAATTATTTGGGTCTTTTTGTTGGGTGTTCCTTTAGTCCTACCTCCCGTTTTCATGCGCGCCTCTTTTACGGTGTATGGTTTTGGATAAATCAGTATGATTTTACCCCGAAAAACACACTCATACCCAAAGTTTGGAGTTCATGTCTGCATGGATAATGCCGCAACGGATTCTACCCTTGAAACTTATGTGATTCGTTTTAAACTTGTATATGCGCTAGGTTGATATGAGTCATCGTTTGGAGATGGTTTTTCGTGGCGACAACGTAAATCAAATATCAGCCTAGCGTTCCTCCAAAATACCACCTAGTCCAAAGTCTGAGAGTGCTATCTACAGGAACAGCACGGTGCTGCGTTTTACCCCCAATCATACGACCAGAAGAACCTACCCCATGATATTACCGTGAAGTTTTACGGGTGACTCTGCACGTTATTCAATGTGCAATGAATTACCCTTGCATGGTATGTCTCATAAAGTATACATTATGATACCTTATGGCGATGTCTTGTATCATGTCTTATAACTGTGTTATCGTATCCCTTAAGACCTTGTAAGACACAATAATGGACATAGGGGGTCATCATGGGTGAATTAGTAGGCTATGCGAGGGTCAGTAGTACAGGTCAAGATTTAACTGTCCAACTAGATAAATTACAGGACTATGGCTGTAGACGGATCTTTGAGGAAAAGAAGTCCGGCACGTCAGCGAACAGAGCAGAGCTTCAAGAGTGTTTGCGTTATTTACGAGACGATGACACTCTGGTGGTTAGCAAACTAGATCGGTTAGCACGATCCACTTTACATCTTACTCAGATCGCTCATGATCTGGAGCAACGGAACATCAACCTAGTGGGCATTGATCAGGCGATAGATACTACTACCCCCACCGGCAAGTTACTATTCAATATGCTTGCGTCTATTGCTGAATTTGAAACCGCTATCCGTGCAGAGCGACAAGCAGAGGGCATAGCAAAAGCACAGGCCAATGGCGTGCAGTTTGGGGCTAAACCAAAGATCAGTAATGAACAGGTGCGAGAGATGCGCCAGAAGCGCTCTGAGGGCGTGTTGATTCGGGAGTTGATGGTTGAGTACGGATTAAGTAAAGCGTCTGTTTATCGGCTTTTGAATTAAATGCGTTGCAACGTTCTAACCCCAGCATTAAACCTGAAGAAATCAATTATCTTACCGAAGCGAAAGTTTTTTCCGGCCAGTGCATTGAATTGTCACAACTTAAATTAGATGCCGTACGCTTATTAATCACCCAATAAAAATTGGCTGACCTCATTCATTTAGCGCTTTTTAATAACCGCTAAAAACTCGATAA
>DTSI01000064.1:0-1675 GCA_012965425.1 Methylococcaceae bacterium | reverse complement strand
TGACTATGGGGTTGTTGTCCCTCGCAGTAAAGGGTACGTACATTCTGCGCACAATTAGGATAACTAATACAACCATCTGTTAGTTTTTCAGGAATAGGATCACAACGATTACAACCTGCCCACCATCCTGACGACTCTACTCCAAACCCGGGAAAAAGACGATCATTAGCACTGTGAATAACCATTACGGATAACGGAGATGGACATACATGCTCGTACAGTTCACCAAAATTCAGACCCGCAGCACTTGATACAATCGCTGCCGGAATTGCATTATCATCAGACATAAAACCTAAAGCCATGGCTACGCTACCACCATCTGAATGACCCGAATAAAAAATACGTCCCTCATCTATACACCATTTCTTACTAATCATTCGGGGTATTTCCGCTAACTCAAGAGATGTCGTCGCCGATAGTGGCGGGTGATCAGCATAAGCCACAACAAATCCAGCCTGTGTTGCAGGAAAGGTCAACTCCGTTAAAACCTCAGTCTTTGAGCGATTGGCTTTTGCTGGCGCAAAAACCATGAGCAATGGATGGGCAATCGTCGCATCATAATTTTCTGGTGTGCGAACATTAAATTTTATTCCGTTAGAAGATTCTTCCCCATAAATGGCTCCTTTATCACCTAAACGTGAACCCGCACTACAATGCTTTACTTCTTTCCAATCCAGATAAGGAGCACTACCCGATTGAACCGCATTATCAAATCTTGAATTAAATGAATAAGTCACGGCGATTAAAACAATGGCCACCAGAAAAAACAAAAGAGAAATCTTAGTTTTCAAACTCAAAGATGAAAAAAGTATTTTAATCTCAGCCCCAATCATTATCTAACCCTACTGTATTAATTTAGAAGTCTTGCTCGGTAAATCTTGTAACCATATCCTAATGCTATCATCAGAACTATCAACATCAAGAAACGCAAACCAAACCCAGATTTGGGCTTAACATTAAAAGGCAAATGTGTATCCAGCTTTTTTTCTTTGTGAAAAATCGTTATATGCGCCATATAAGCACCGACCCCAAAGGTCGTTAAGTCAACATTTTTAGCAAAGGTACCTGAAAGATATTTCTCAGGCTGTTGATAGAAAACACGGGTTCCTTCAGGTTCTTTTGTTACTTCAAAAGCAATCGTAATCTGTCGTAATTTTTTGCCTTCGTAATCAAACACTAAATTTGTCAGTCCTAAATGAGGGATTTCTTGACAATATTGCTTGGATTTCGAAAATGTTGGTGTATAGGCGGTAAAGTGCATAGGCTCATAGCCCACTTGAATGCGACAAGGATCGCGCTGTTCATCTTGACTGCGGTGCGCAAAACTATTGCTTACCAAAGAAAAAAACAAAACGACCACAAGACTCACAGGTACTTTTAAAAAAAGACGATCACTGACGACTGACATAGCGCACTAACCTTAAAACCTAAATATAAAGCATTCTAGCTTACTCTCTGAGTATATCAAGGTGCCTATGTAAGTCGATTAATTGCAATAGATTCTGGAACAGAGAGAGGATCAATAAAAGTAAACGGTATGCGAGTAAATTCTGTATGTCGTCAAAACATTTTGGACTATTAGCTGCCTGATTTAAGAGACAGATTAGTTCATTGGGTTGTGTTGTTTATCGTAATGTAATTGCTTACGCATAGCCAACGTGTTTTGTTTAATTAT
>DTSI01000063.1 GCA_012965425.1 Methylococcaceae bacterium | reverse complement strand
CGCGATGTTAGGTGTTTTTTTAAGGAGTGGTTTTGATTAAGGTTTTAATTGTTGATGATCAAGAACTTATTCGCCTCGGTGTGAAGTCTTTATTAGAAGCAGCTTCCAGTCTGGAGGTAACGTGTTATCTGGCTTCATCCGGTGAAGAGGCTTTGGCCCAGCATAAAGAATTATCGCCGGATATTATTTTTCTGGATGTTAATATGCCGGGAATCGGAGGCGTTGAGACAGCCCGGAAAATATTACAAGCAGCAACGGCCACTAAGGTCATTGTATTATCTGTTTTGGATGACGGTCCTATACCGGCGCATTTGGTTCAGATGGGTGTTTCAGGTTTTATTTGTAAAGATACCGGTGTTGGGCAGTTGGTCGTGGCGATTCAGACGGTGTTGGCCGGTGATTTCTACTTAAGCGATAAGGTTGCTCAAAATATTGCGTTAAAAAATTTAGGCGTAATAGGGGGTAATCCTTTTTCTTTGCTTTCTAATCGCGAAGCCAGTGTTCTGCATTTGACCTTACAAGGTCATGCTATTAAAACAATTGCTGAATTGTTAAAGGTCACGGAAAAAACGGTAGTGACTTATCGTTATCGGGTGTTTAAAAAGCTGGATGTCCACAATGATATTGAATTAATGCATCTTGCGATTAAATATAACTATACCGATTGGAAGGCTGGAGCCTGATTTACGCGCGGTGTTATGATAGCTTTACTATATTGCGTGCTACGCTGAAAGCCTCACGAAAGTCAAGGTAAACCGGCTTTTCTGTGGCAAGTAGTTGTTGGAGTAGACGTTGCTGTGTTTTATATTTTATGTCGCCAATGGTTAAGGGGCCGACGCTGACAGCGGATGAGCCTTTATTGAATCGTCGGCCAAAATCTTTTAATTTAATGCCTTCAATGCCGGCAGGCGGTACGGCGTTCACATCGCCGGCAACTTTAAGTTGTGTCGCTGTTGAGAGTAGTGCTTGGTTAATAACCTGAACGCCGGCTTTAGCGGTACATAATATAATATCAGCCTCTGCCAGGAGGGCTGACTTTTCATCGTGGTTACCGGCAACAGCGCCTTGAAGTTGGCAGTTAAAGAGCCGGTTGTATTCTTGGGCTGTATCTTGAGCCGTATGTATATTGAGGTGATCCACTAAGGTGGTGGTGGCGCCCGTGAGTGATGCTATCACGCCGCTGGCAATACCCACAGGACCGGTGCCGCCAAAAACAACGATGTTACAATCGCCAATAGTTCTTGTTGTCGTGTCGGCCAGTACTTTTTCAACACAAGCAACCAATGCGGCGGCGGTGGTAAAGGCGCCGCTCGGGTCCGCGAGTACAGAGACCTCAAAAGGGGGGACCATGGCGCGTTTGCTGGCGGTTAACATGTCGTAAGCCAGACTCATATCGCGGCCACCTATAAAAATAGCAGTTTGCTTAACCCCTTTGGGGCCTCGTGAAAAAATCGCATCTTGAACTAAACGTTGGGTGTCTTCGAAGTTAACATTGTTATAAGGCATGATGATATCAAAACCCGCGTCAGCCGCCATGTTGACATCGAACGGGCTGTTATGGGGCATGGGGTCAAACATATGAAGAATGCTTTTCTTCGGCATTGAGATAATTCCTGAGTTGTTTTTGGGTGGTAACAGCCGCCGGCCTTTAATCATGAGTATGAATTAACGGTCAGCGGCAATAAAAGTCCTGATTGTGAGGTGTCATGACACCGGATAGTGGTAATTAGCCAGCCGAGTTAATGTGCTCTCTTGCGACTTCAAAAGCGTGTTCAAAATGCAGAAATTGTGGGCTGCCACTGGTGTGCTCGATCATTTGTTTAAGCAGTTGATTTTGGGCCTTGTACTTAATGTTGCCAATAGCTAATGCACCGACGCCAACAGCACCGCTGGTGGAGCCTTCAATCGGGGTGCCATTGTGGAAAGCGTCTAAACCGGCAATGCCCGATGGCGGTACGGCATTAACATCGGCAGCCACTTTTAAGATCGGCGCGGAGGCCACCAGTTCAGCGCTTAAGACTTCAATGCCAGCCGCTGCAGTTGCATAAACAATATCGGTATTTTGGATCAACTCGCCTTTGTCGGCATCGGCAGCGCCTTGGATGGTAATTTGACCATCGCCAAATTCAGTGGTGCACATCTCGGCAATATGTTGCGCTTTTTCCAGTTGGCGGCCCACAATAGTGACGTTAGCGCCGGCTTTAGCAGAAATAACAGCAGCGGCTTGGCCGACAGGGCCGGTACCGCCTAAAGCAAGAATGTTTTTGCCTTCCAGTGTGGTGTTGAATTTATCCTTGAGTTCCCGCTCGACACAAGCAACCATGCCGGCTGCTGTGGTAAAGGCGCCGCTCGGGTCGGCAAATACAGAAACTTCAAAAGGAGGTACCATGGCATGCTTAGCAGATTTAAGCATGTCCATCGCTTGTTTCGTGTCACGCCCGCCGATGAAAATACCGGTTCTTTGCATGCTTTTCTGGCTGCGGGAGAAAATGGCATCCTGTACCAGACCGCGAATTTCACTGGGTTCGACATTAATGTAAGGGATTGCTGAAATCCAGCCGGCATCCAATGCCATGTTGACATCAAAAGGGCTTAGATTTTTTGCGGTCGTAAGCATGTGCAGGATAAATGGTTTTTCCATAAGTTTCTCTCAAAGGGGGGTAAAAAATTCCTATTATAAAACAAAAATTTACCAAATAAAACTTGGCAAGTGGACTATTTACACTATTTTAGTGTGACTGTGGTTAGGGATGATAATTTTAAGGCAGATGGTGTTTGTTAATTGAAATGTATTATGATGGTATCAAAATGATTAATCTTAAATTCCTAAATAATGTTGAATAGTCACCGCCCTTTAGCGCCGCATTTAACCGTTTACAAATTGCCCTTGACCGCCGTGCTCTCTATCAGTCATCGAATTACAGGTGTTTTATTAATAGTGGGATTGTTTGTTTTTCTCGCGCTCATAGTAGCACTGGCCAGTGGCGAGGTCGTGTTTTTGACGGTTCAGGCTTTTTTAAATCAGTGGCCTATGCAAATAATGTTGGCAGGTTTTGTATTTGCTTTATCATTTCATTTAGTTCATGGGTTGCGGCATTTACTGTGGGATCTTGGCTTTGGCTTTGAAGCTACGCGTCTGCACGCTTATGCGTTGTGGGAAGTGTGGTTGACGCTTGTGGTATCGGTTGTTGCTATTGTGTTGATTTAATACGCGGATATGGTGGCGAAAATAAGCGGATTTATCAGTCGATTGGGAGATAAACTAGTGCCGATGTCTTTTAAAAACCAGTGGCTGTTGCAACGCCTTAGCGCAGTCCTCTTGGTGCCATTGGTAATCTGGTTAGGGGTGTTTTTTCATTATGGTCTCACAGCTTCCTACCAAGAGTTCAGAGAATGGTTGTTGG
>DTSI01000062.1 GCA_012965425.1 Methylococcaceae bacterium | reverse complement strand
CAAAGCGCTTGAAGAGGAAAATCGAAAACTTAAAAAATTGTTTGCCGATGTCAGTTTGCAAAACATGGAGTTAAAGGACGTCATTGAAAAAAAGTTGTAAAGTCAACCGAACGCAAACAATTTATGCGCTATGCCGTCATTGAACTCGGATTAGGCGTTGTGTTGGCTTGTGAAGCCGTTAACATTAGTCGCTGTATGTATTATTATCAGCCTAAGTTAGTTGCTGATACCGCCATTATTGATGCACTCTCAGCGTTAGCTGAAAAGCATCCAAAGTATGGTTTTTAAGAAGCTCTTTATGCGACTTGTCACCACCGATGTAAAACTGCCCCCCTAGCACCGTAGTAAAATTGACCCCATTGGGCGAATATTACGATTTGACTAATAGATCGTATTTACTATGTTGACCAAGGAGATATTTGTGGAAATTCACGACTTACATCGCCGAGGGCATGGGATTAAAGCCATAGCCATAAAACTCGGGCTCTCAAAAAACACCGTTAGAAAATATTTAAACCAACCCATGGAGTACCCAAAGTATTCACAACGCCCAACAAGGCCTTGTCAACTTGACCCCTATAAATATTATCTTCTAAAGCGTATTGAAGCGGCTAAACCACGCTGGATTCCTGCAGTGGTGTTGCTCCGAGAAATTAAAGGACAAGGCTATGATGGAGGCATAACTCAGCTACGTAGTTTTATTTACCCCTACAAACAACCTGAAATAGGCCCCATTGTTCGTTTTGAAACAGCCCCCAGGTCAACAAATGCAAGTTGATTTCACCACCATCCGTAAGGGTAAGTATCCGCTTAAAGCCTTTGTTTCAACATTGGGCTATAGCAGGGCCAGTTACGTTCATTTTTTTGATAATGAACGCAGCGAGTCCTGGTTGCCGGGTATCAAAGAGGCCTTCTATTTTTTTGGTGGCGTACCCCGAGAACTCTTATTTGATAATGCCAAAGCCATTATGATTGAACGTGACGCTTATGGTGAAAGGCAGCACCGCTGGCACTCTCAGTTACTTGAACTGGCTAAAGACTATGGTTTTTCTGCGCGAGTATGCAGGCCCTACCGTGCTAAAACAAAAGGAAAAGTTGAGCGCTTTAATGGCTATTTGAAAGGTAGTTTTGTGACCCCTCTAGCAGCGAGCCTGAAACAATCAGGATTAAAGCTGGATGTACCGACAACGAATAGTTATATCGGACGTTGATTACATGATATTGCTCACCAACGTATTCATGGCACCACCGGCGAAAAACCGCAAACGCGACGCGATAAAGAACGCCATCAATTATTAGCATTGCCGGTTGAGAGTCATCAGATGGAATCACCCTTGAAATCATCACCCTCTAGCTTGATACCTTTCGAGAGTATTCAGCATCCCTTAGCCATTTATGACCGATTACTGGAGTTAAACCTATGAATTTACAGCTCCAACGTATTACTGAACAATGTGATCAACTTTCTTTAGGGGCTATGGCTAACAACTGGTCAGACATCGCTAACCAAATACTTAAACAAGAAGGTAGCTATGCTGATTTTATGGAGCAATTATTACCGACCGAACTGTTGGCCAGGCAAGAATGAACGAAAGTAACCTTACTTAAATTTGCAGGTCTTCCTGCTGTTAAAACGCTAGAGCAGTATGATTTTGTTTTCGCAACAGGCGCCCCACGAGAACAACTACACGACTTAGCTAGCCTTGTGTTTATAGAGCGTACTGAAAATATCGTTTTACTGGGACCCAGCGGAGTAGGCAAAACACACCTGGCGATTGCACTGGCTTATAAAACGATACTGTCTGGGATTAAAACACGATTTATCAGTGCTGCCGATTTAATGCTGCAATTATCTGTTGCTAAGAAACAAGGCAAATTGAAATCATATTTACAACGCGCTGTCTTAGCGCCTAAGTTATTAGTGATCGATGAGATTGGTTATTTACCTTTTGGTCGGGAAGAGGCTAATTTGTTTTTTAATGTGATTGCTAAACGCTATGAGCGAGGCAGTTTAATATTAACCAGCAACTTACCCTTCACGCAATGGGCTACGGCCTTTGCAAATGACCAAACATTAACGGCGGCTATGTTGGACAGATTACTGCACCATGCTCATATTGTGCAGATCTCGGGTGAAAGTTACCGGCTCAAAGATAAACGGAAAATAGGAATTGCTCCTACGAAATCCTAATCTTTTTTTATATCCAAAGGGATCAATTTTAAAACGGTGATTTAAGCACTAAAGGGGTCAGTTTTAAATTGGTGTTGACAATTAGCACCCCATTCCATATTGGAAATCTTTTTTGTTTCCACTTTACCTATCATTTTCGTCATATCATTCACTCCATTAATTGTTCCTGTATCTTTATATTTATAGAACAAGGATTGCTTAAAAGTCATGTGGGATTTTTATGTCTGGGTTATTGAGTGAAAAAGATGTTTGGTATAAGGTAGAGGTTGATTGAATTCAGTGATTATGTGATTGATTTCTGGGGAGTGAATAAATATATGGGAGCACGAAGTGATTTTCTTAACTGTCTTCAGAAAGCAGAACAAGGACATTCTGGAGCACAATATAATTTAGGGGTGATGTATGAGAGAGGACATGGCGTTCCTCAGGATTACAAAGAATCAGTTAAGTGGTATAGGAAGTCAGCAGAACAAGGACATTCTGATGCACAATATAATTTAGGGGTGATGTATGAGAGAGGGTATGGAGTTCTTCGTGACTATAACGAAGTAGTTAAATGGCATAGGAAGTCAGCAGAACAAGGAGATTCCTCAGCACAATACAACTTGGGGTATATGTATAGTGAAGGACAAGGTGTTCTTCAGGATCACAAAGAAGCAGTTAAGTGGTATAGGAAGTCAGCACAACAAGGAGATTCTTTAGCACAATACAATTTAGGGTATATGTATTACAACGGAGAAGGTGTTCCTCAGGATTCCAAAGAAGCAGTCAAGTGGTATAGGTTGGCAGCAGAACAAGGACATTCTAAATCACAATTCCACTTAGGGTGGATGTATAAGAATGGAGAAGGTGTTCCTCAGGATTACAAAGAAGCAGTTAAGTGGTTTAGGAAATCAGCAGAACAAGGACATTCAGGATCACAATCCGCTTTAGGATTGATGTATCACAACGGAGAAGGTGTTCGTAAAGATTACAAAGAAGCAGTTAAGTGGTATAGGTTGGCAGCAGAACAAGGACATTCAGGATCACAATTCTATTTAGGGTATATGTATTACAACGGAAAAGGTGTTCCTCAGGATTACAAAGAAGCGGTCAAGTGGTATAGGTTGGCAGCAGAACAAGGAGATTCTGACGCACAATACAATTTAGGGAAGCGGTATTACAATGGCGAAGGTGTTCGTAAAGATTACAAAGAAGCAATCCAGTGGTATAGGTTGGCAGCAGAACAAGGACATTCAGGATCACAATTCTATTTAGGGGATATGTATTACAACGGAAAAGGTGTTCCTCAGGATTACAAGGAAGCAATCAAGTGCTATAGGTTGGC
>DTSI01000061.1 GCA_012965425.1 Methylococcaceae bacterium | reverse complement strand
ATGCATTAACTGCCAGGTGATTTTTGCCGCTTGCTTGGGCTAGGATGCCCAAAACAAGCTTTCGCAAAAATAGTGGCGCGCTTGAGCATATTAAATTCCTTTTATATCTCCTTTCATCGCTGACAACTAATCTGTTTACTCCTAAACCTAATTGGTACACACCGGTTCGCTGTTAATATACAGATGCTTATAAATTCAGGCTTGACCAGATAATTTCTGTGTTCGTGATTAACCTATTTAGTCATAGTTAGAGAAATTAAAAAAGGCGGTTTTTATAACCGCCTCATTCTCTTCGCTCTAGAAAAAACCTAAGGGATTAACATCATAACTCACAAGAATATTCTTGGTTTGTTGATAATGGTCGAGCATCATTTTATGCGTTTCACGACCAACACCGGATTTCTTGTAACCGCCAAATGCGGCATGTGCAGGATAATGATGGTAACAATTTGTCCAGACACGACCGGCTTGAATACCCCGCCCCATACGGTAGGCTCTATTCATATCCCGGGTCCAAAGCCCCGCCCCTAGGCCAAATTCACTATCATTAGCAATCAGGAGCGCCTCTTTTTCATCTCGGAATGTAGTTACAGAAAGCACCGGACCAAAAATTTCTTCCTGAAAAACACGCATTTTATTGTGTCCTTTCAGTATGGTTGGCTGAATATAATACCCTTGCTCGAACTCCCCAGATAAATAATCAACTTGCCCACCCATTAGAATTTCAGCACCCTCATTTTTACCAATATCAACATAACTTAATATCTTATCAAATTGCTGTTTTGAGACTTGCGCGCCAATCATTGTTTCGGTATCTAAAGGATTGCCGCGTTTTATTTTTTGCGTACGCTCAATGACTTTAGCAATAAACTCATCATAGATAGTTTCTTGAATTAATAACCGTGAAGGGCAGGTGCAAACCTCACCCTGATTAAAAAAGGCTAAAACCGTCCCTTCCACGCACTTATCAATAAAGGCATCTTCGTGGTCTAAAACATCTTCAAAATAAATATTAGGTGATTTACCCCCTAGCTCGACTGTTGAAGGGATAATATTCTCCGCCGCACACTTCATTATATAAGAGCCTACCGGAGTAGAGCCTGTAAAGGCAATTTTGGCAATACGTCGACTGGTTGCTAATGCTGCACCAGCCTCTTTACCAAAACCGTTAACAATATTAACAACACCGGCAGGAATCAAGTCACCGATGACTTCCATTAAAATTAAGATTGAGGCCGGCGTCTGTTCAGCAGGTTTAAGCACCACACAATTGCCAGCAGCTAATGCCGGTGCTAACTTCCAACAGGCCATCAACAGCGGAAAATTCCACGGAATTATTTGCCCGACTACACCCAGAGGTTCGTGAAAATGGTAGGCTACCGTGTTTTCGTCGATATCACCAATGGAACCTTCCTGAGCCCGAATACAGCCTGCAAAATAACGAAAATGATCCGCACTCAAGGGAATATCAGCAGCCAGTGTTTCACGGACGGCTTTACCATTATCCCAGGTTTCGGCAACCGCTAATTTTTCTAAATTTTCATCAATGCGATCCGCAATTTTTAGCAAAATATTAGAGCGCTCAGTAACCGATGTTTTCCCCCAAGACTCTTTAGCCTCATGCGCAGCATCGAGTGCTAAACTAATATCTTCGGCTGATGACTGCGGGATGGAACAAAAAACCTGTCCATTAATCGGACTGCTATTATCAAAATAACGCCTTTGTACCGGCGGAACCCAACTACCCCCGATATAATTACCGTATTGCGTTTTAAATTGTACTGAACTGTCTGGCTGATTTGGATTGCTATAAATCATAGCGGACTACCTCCTAACTGGAATGATTGGTCAAAAATAATGCGTACTATTTACGGGAACAACGCTTTATTAGCTATAAAAAAACAATACAGTCAGATTTGAGACTATGACAGCCAACAACACCTCGCTAGGTTTATCGAAAGAGATAGAGGTTTTCAAATCTGCTACTGCAACGGCTTTTTTTAGCAGAACCGAGTGCACCCTGATAATGTCCTTAAAGCCATTCTACACTCTGTGTAGGTCATGTTACACCCCCTTTATAAAGTAATATTAAGGGTTATCCGGTTGATATTTTCAAGCACCGAACGCTCCAAGTGGACCTTACCCATCACCAGTAACCCTTGCATGCTATTGGTTAAGTATTCAGCGAGTGCTATTAAATTATGGTCCTGACTAATCTCCCTATTTTCTTGTGCTCTCAGTAAAGTTTGATAAAAACCCTGCTCAAGTCCATTGAGTAAATAAAGAACTTTTTGCCGGATAACTCCATCACTTAACCCAAATTCAACCGCTGAATTAGTTACTAAACACCCCCGTAATGGCCCAGCGGTTAATGAATGTTCAACCAATTTGTCAAAAAATAATTCAATCGACTCGACTGAGGATCTTTTGCTCGTCAAAAGTGCTAACAATTCTTTAACGACCACCAAAGCGTATCGGTCAAGTGATTTCAAAAAAAGCTCTTGCTTACTACCAAAGGGTCCATAGAGACTACCTTGCTGAATGCCCATTGCATCAACAAGGTCTTGAATAGATGTAGCCTCATAGCCTTTAGCCCAAAACACCTCTACAGCTTTATCAAGAACTAATTCTTCATTAAATGCTTTTGATCTGCCCATGGGTAATAATTAAGTTATATACCGAATAATGAGGAAAAACACCTATCAATCACTGTTTTTCAGGAGTTGAAGTGTACCTTTACTACGGATGCGTTTATTAAATACATCACAAGCAAATAAACCTTAATTTATTTCGCAACAATTAGTCAAGAATGAAACGCCTTGGTTTTGTCATTTTACCTTGTACGTCACTACATCGTTTTGACGATAAGTTACCTGACTTTATAGAGATACCTTCGTTCATTTAGCTAAAAAAACGCTCTCATGGGATTCCAAATAGCAACCTTTACCACTTGCGCCGCCCAATACATCCGCGCACATCGCAAGGGCTGGAAAAACGCTAAACACGGCCGTCAGTGGGCTCGAACAATTTAAACTTATGTGTTACCTGTCATGGGGTCAAAAGCAGTTGATACGATTACGACCGATGATATCTTACAAATCCTTAAACCCATATAGAACACCAAAACGGAAACGGCTAAACGCATTCAAGGACGCATGGAAAATATTCTAGACTTTGCCGCAGCGCATAAATACCGGGATCCCTTAAATCCCGCTCGGTGGCGCGGCCACCTAGATAAATTATTACCGAAACCCTCTCGGGTTAAAACCGTTGTCCATCACCCGGCAATGCCTTATACCGCACTCCCTGGATTTATGACCGAGCTATCGAGTAAAAACATTTCCACCTAGGCCTTACGGCTTCTTATACTAACTGCCACACGGACCAGTGAGGTCTTGCAAGCCGAGTGGCCCGGAGTGGACCTGACGACTGCTACCTAGACTATACCGGCTGAACGAACAAAAACTAAACGCGAACACCGAATCCCTCTATCAGATGCCGCTATCGCTATTTTTAAT
>DTSI01000060.1:64325-76652 GCA_012965425.1 Methylococcaceae bacterium | reverse complement strand
GAGCCATACTTGCATCAAAATCTAATGCGTCTACTGCCAGTTGGATAAGTGTTCTAGCCATGTTTTATACTCCGGTTTACTGTTAGGTGAAACGCCTAACTTTGATAAATAAATAAAAAATAACGTTTTTCAACCCCAAGAACTTTAAAACAAAAAGTGGACCCCTGTCAATTTTAAAGTTGATTACAAAATGAATACCTATCACTAAAAGTATTAATAAATCATTATATTACCTTTAAAAGCTAGCACCTTACATTAACCATTTTTTAATATAAAATCTCATAATATTAACCCGCTACTCGGGCTCCCTCCTTTACTTACGCCAAAAATCTAACAATAATGCATATTTTGATAGATCCTTATAACGCTCTTTTACCGCCAAAAACACAGACCATGACCTATGCCCCCTTTTACCAACGTTAATGCTTTAATTATTGATATGGATGGCGTCCTCTGGCACGGCAATCAACCTATTACTGGCTTACATAACTTCTTCGAAACCCTTAGGACCATACAAATACCTTTTATTCTTGCGACCAATAACGCCAGTTTGACACCCCAACAATACATTGAGAAATTCTCTAAAATGGGTGTTGAAGTCTATAAAAATGAAATCCTGACTTCAGCGATGGCGACTGTCCACTTCCTTTCCAAGCAATACACGCCTGAAACAACGCGCGTATTTGTCATTGGTGAACCGGGAATAAAAGAACCCTTACTCGAGAAAGGCTTCACCTTAACCGGTCTTTATGAAATCAATGATCGCACCGGAATGAATTCCAAAACCGGCGCACATATTGTTGTTTGCGGACTAGACAGAGAAATTTCCTGGGATAAACTGGCAACCGCCACACTCAATATAAACGCCGGCGCCGCCTTCATTGGCACAAATGGCGACACCTCTTTGCCCACAGAGATTGGTGAAATACAAGGTAATGGCGCCATTTTAGCGGCACTAACCGCCGCAACACGCATCACCCCCACCATTATCGGGAAGCCTGAACCGATCATTTACCAACAAGCCATGGCTATTCTTAAGTCAAAACCTGAAGAAACCATCGCCATTGGAGACCGCCTAGATACTGACATTTTAGGCGCCGTACGAAGCGAAATCAGAAGTTTAATGGTTTTAACCGGTGTTTCTGACCAAAAGGATGCAACTGAAAGTCCCTTTCAACCGACTTGGATTATGAACAATATTACCTCAATAACCCTTGCGTTAAAGAATGCACATAAAAGCACAACCCACTAACAATACCCTGACTTACTATGAAAAAACTTATCAATAACCCAGACGACCTCTTTCCTGACAGCCTTGCTGGCTTTGCGAGCGCTCATGCTAATATTGTCCAACTTCATAGCAACCCCTATTTTGTCTACAGAAAAAATAAACCAACAGCCCCAAAAGTAGCCTTGATTTCAGGTGGCGGCTCTGGCCACGAACCGTTACATTCTGGGTTCGTGGGCACGGGAATGCTAGATGCGGCCTGCCCCGGACATATCTTCACATCCCCCACACCTGACCAGATGGCAGCCGCAGCAGCAACCGTGGAAAATGACGCTGGAATTCTATTTATTGTCAAAAATTATGCCGGCGATATCATGAATTTTGAAATTGCCTCAGAAATAATCACAGCACCCATTGAAACCATTATCGTTGCCGACGACATTGCCTTACCTAAAGAGCACAGCATGGGACGCCGCGGCGTTGCTGGAACCTTGATGATTGAAAAAATGGTAGGCGCTGCTGCCGACTGTCACCATGACCTTGCTTACTGCAAATCGTTAGGCGACCGGATTAGTGACAATACGGCCTCCATAGGCGCAGCCTTAACAAGTTGCACCGTTCCAGCACTGGGAAAACCAACCTTCGATATCAGTGAAACCGAAATCGAAATGGGGGTGGGCATCCACGGCGAAAGGGGCCACTCCACCCAAAAATTCACCGATGCAACAACACTCACCCATTATCTAGCCGAAGCTATTTATGATGAGTTAAAGCCTAAAAAAGGACAAGAAGCTCTCCTTCATATCAACGGCTTAGGCGCAACCCCCCTCATTGAACAGTATTTAATCTATGAAATAGCACAAAAATTCTGGTCAAAACAAGGCATCAGCATTACCCGATCGCTTGTTGGCAACTATACCACCTCCCTTGACATGGCCGGCTGTTCAATGACGCTCACGTTACTAGACACAGAACTCACTACACTGTGGGACCACCCCGTCAATACCGCTAATTTACGCTGGGGTTGCTAATCATCACCGGCTAAAAAGTCAGTTAACGCACAAAGCATTAATTGACTTGATTTAGCACCGGCATCAAGATGCCCTACCGTACGATCACCCAAATAGGCAGCACGCCCTTTTGTCGCAACCATTTCACGCGTCGCCTCAACGCCATCGGTCGCCACCTTAGAAATAGCTATCAACAACGCCCTTCTTTCGGCATCCTCCGCCGACAACCGCACAAAACACTGCGCCACCGGCACTAAAACATCCAACATGGTCTTCTCACCCACATCAGACTTGCCACGGGCCTTCATGGCATCCACACCTTGGCTAAAAATGTCAGCCATTCTACTTGTTGTTAGTTCGCTTTCTTTCAAAGCACTGCCCATTTTAAGAAAAAAGGTGCCATACAGTGAACCTGAAGCCCCGCCCACAGAACTCATCAGCGACATTCCAATGACTTGAAATGCTTGAGGCCAATCTACGGTAATTAAATCACCCGACTTCGTTTTGAGAACTTCCAGCCCCCGTAACAAATTAACCACATGGTCACCGTCACCTAAAATGCGGTCTAACTCTGCCAACTCATCTGCATTTTCCAAAATCGTGTCGTAAAGAAGAGTTACTACATTCGGCAACATTTTAGGTGTAACTAACATACCCATTCACTCCCAATAAAAAAATTAAATACCGCTGCTAAATAGCACGTGTAAAAACCAATATAAACATAACCGCCTTATTTCTAACATATCACTTCGCACAACCGCGAATTTATAACAAAAAAATAGTAAACTAACTTTTTTTACATTATAACGCTGCCCTTTTTAACCCCTACTCTTTTAATAATGCCTTATGCTGCCAGCCCCCATTACCGTTGATGTCTTATGTGTTGGCCACGCCTCATTTGATCTTATCTTTTCGGTTGCAAAACACCCTTCAAACGATGAAAAAATGTCCGCTAACGCCTTTCAACACAGCGGCGGCGGCCCAGCTGCCAATGCGGCATTACTCGTTTCCAAACTGGGGCTAAAAGCAGCCTACGCCGGTTACCTCGGTCTGGACGCCTATGGCGAACAACATTTAACTGAATTAAAAAATGGTAATGTCAACAGCACACTCATTGTGCGCGGACAAAACCCAACCCCGATAACGACCATCATTGTTAAACCCAATGGGCAACGGGCACTCATAAATTTCAAAGGAAACACCCAGGCTTTACCGGTCAATGCCATCGATTTTGATGCTATTAAGCCCCGAGTCATTTTAGTTGACGGCCATGAACCACACATCTCACTGCCTTTAATCCAAAAAGCCAAAGACAATAACATCCCAACAGTGCTTGATGCGGGCTCGCTCCACGCCGGAACCGAAATGTTAATGACAGCCGTTGATCACCTCGTTTGCTCACAAAAGTTTGCCCTTCAATTCGCTCAAACTGAACAACAAGCATTCAATCAATTATCAAAAATTACCACCCATCTTGTAATCACTCTAGGGGATCAAGGCCTTCTATGGAAAACGCCGGACCAAACAGGCGCACTACCGGCCTTTCCTGTTAATACGGTTGACACAACCGGCGCAGGCGATGCCTTTCACGGCGCTTATGCCGCTGGCCTTGCCCAACATCTGCCTTGGCTAACATTATTGCGCTACGCAAGTTCTGCTGGTGCTTACTGTTGCATGCATATGGGGGCTCGACAAGGACTCCCCTCCAAACAACAACTTGAAAAGTTTCAGACCCTATACAAAAACTGATCAATCACCCCTTACACTATTAACGCCCATCAGCCAGTAATACCTGATATTTACAATGCACAGCTAAAAATTTTCAAAATAACGCAAAGAAGTACGATACTTAATTGCAAAAAGTTGATCACTTAAGCGATAATATAAGGTTTAGCCGCCTCTGATTAGGCCGCGTAATACTTGATCCTTAACAAGCACATACTGAAAATATAGGCTTGTCAATTCTGGAAGAAATTATGAAAAAAACAATGTACGAAAAAATTTGGGATAGCCATCTTGTCTGTGAGGCTGCTGGACAAGCACCTCTGGTATACGTAGACCGCCACCTAATGCATGAAGTCACGAGCCCACAAGCATTTGAAGGTCTTCGAAATGCTAACCGTAAGATCCGTAATCCACACAGTATTCTTGCTACTATGGATCATTGTGTGCCGACCAAAGACCGTGATTTACCGATTGCCGATCCTATTGCTAGAAAACAAATTGAAACCATGGCAGAAAACTGCCGTGAGAACAACCTCAACTTATATGACATAAAAAACCCAAACAATGGCGTCATTCACATAGTAGTTCCAGAGCACGGCTTCGTACACCCTGGTATGGTTACTGTCTGTGGCGATAGTCATACCGCTACCCATGGTGCATTTGGTGCATTGGCTTTTGGTATTGGTACTTCTGAAGTAGAACATGTCATGGCCACCCAGACACTGCCCCAAATGAAATCTAAAACCATGCTCGTTCGGGTTGATGGCAAACTACCTAAATATTCTTCTGCTAAGGATATTATTCTAGCGGTTATCGGAAAAATCGGCACCGCCGGCGGCACCGGTTATGTTATTGAATTTGCCGGCGAAGCCGTTATAGACCTAACGATGGAAGGCCGCATGACACTTTGCAACATGGCCATAGAAGGCGGTGCCCGCGCTGGACTCGTTATGCCCGATGAAAAAACCTATGAGTACCTGAAGGGTCGAGAATTTGCACCCTCTGGTTCAGAATGGGACACGGCCTTAGCTTACTGGAAAACACTGCCAAGTGATGACGACGCTGAATTTGATACCGTAGTTATCCTGACAGCAGACGATATTGCTCCACAAGTTACTTGGGGAACCTCTCCTGAACAAGTAGCTCCGGTTTCAGGCGCAGTGCCTTCGCCAGAAGATTTTAACGATGAAGGCAAACGTCAGGCCTGCATTAGCGCTCTGAACTACATGGATTTAAAACCCAAAACAAAAATCACTGACATCCCCGTCAATTTAGTATTTTTAGGTTCTTGCACGAATGGCCGCATTGAAGATTTCCGCATTGCTGCCGAAATCACTAAAAATCATAAGGTTGCTGACGGTGTGACCGCTATTGCTGTCCCCGGATCTTATAAGGTTAAGGAACAAGCCGAACAAGAAGGTCTTGATCAAATTCTAATCGATGCAGGCTGGGAGTGGCGTGATCCTGGATGCTCTATGTGCCTTGCTATGAATGGCGATGAGCTAACACCGGGACAAAGAAGTGCTTCTACCTCCAATCGAAATTTTGAAGGTCGCCAAGGTAAAGGCGGACGCACGCACTTAGTTTCCCCTGCCATGGCCGCTGCTGCTGCAACTGCAGGGCATTTTGTTGATATTCGTAACCTGTAAAGAAATAGACTTATGGAACCTTATAATAACCACACAAGCATTGCTGCTTTAATTAATCGTAGTAATGTTGATACTGATCAAATCATTCCGAAACAATTCCTCAAAAAAGTTGAACGTAGCGGCTTTGGAATTCATCTTTTCCACGACTGGCGTTTTAATGACGATGGCAGCGACAATCCTGACTTTGAACTCAATAAACCCGCATTTCAATCCGCTAAGATTTTAGTCACCGGCGATAATTTTGGTTGCGGGTCTTCTCGAGAGCATGCGCCTTGGGCGATTGCTGACTATGGCTTCAACACCATCATCTCTTCCAGTTATGCTGATATTTTTTATAACAATTGCTTTAAGAATGGCATATTGCCTATTCGCGCGACCCAGGAGCAACTCCAACTCATTGCTAATGAGATTAACAGCCATGAGGGCTGTAGTCTTACTATTAACCTAGAAGAGCAAACAGTTGTAACGCCTTTAGGCAACAATTTCGCTTTTGAACTTGACCCCTTTCGCAAAGAAAACCTATTACATGGTCTCGACGATATCGGTTTAACACTGGAACAAATCGATAAAATTGATGAATATGAACAAAAACACCGACGCCTCTACCCTTGGCTTTGGACTTAAAGCCCGCTTAATACATTAATCCACAAGCCAGCATAACTGTCATGACCCAAGAATCACGCACCATTCAAATCATGGACACGACACTTCGTGATGGCGAACAAACCCAAGGGGTATCGTTCTCACCTGATGAAAAAGTGAACCTAGCTAAAACACTGCTGGATTCACTTCGGGTAGACCGGATCGAGGTTGCTTCTGCCCGCGTTTCTGATGGGGAAAAACAAGCCGTAACCGAAATTAATGCTTGGGCCAATCAGGAGGGGTATCCCGGCCAAGTAGAGGTTCTCGGTTTTGTCGATCATACCAAGAGCGTTGACTGGATTAAAGAAACCGGTGGCCAGGTTATTAACCTACTCACCAAAGGGAGCGAAAAACATTGCCATGAACAATTACGTAAAACCCTAGAGCAACACATCTGCGACATTATCCAAACGGTAGAATACGCACAAAACCAAGGGCTCAGCGTTAACGTTTACTTAGAAGATTGGTCCAATGGTTTTAACGATAATCGTGAGTATGTTTATCAGTTAATGGATCGAATCCAACACGCAGGCATTAAACACTTTATGCTACCTGACACCTTAGGTGTTATGTCACCACAAGAGGTTTTCAACAACTTAAGTGAAATGTGTGCCCGCTATCCTGAATTACACTTTGATTTCCACCCTCACAATGACTATGGCTTAGCCACTGCAAACGTGATGGCTGCCGTAAAAGCCGGCGTTAATTCTGTACACTGCACGGTAAATTGCTTAGGCGAACGTGCTGGCAACGCTTCGCTGGCCGAAGTCACCGCCGTATTACGTGACAAAATGGGCATGGATTTATCGATTGATGAAATTCACCTAGTTCGCACCAGCACCATGGTTGAAAATTTCTCTGGCAAGCGCGTTTCTGCCAACACCCCCATCATTGGCGCCGATGTATTTACCCAGACCGCCGGCATTCATGCCGATGGCGACCACAAAGGCGGCCTTTATGAAAGCATGCTTAGCCCTGAACGCTTTTCACGTACTCGCAGTTATGCCCTGGGAAAGATGAGCGGCAGAGCCTCGCTATTGAAAAACCTAGAAAAAATAGGCCTAGACCTACCGCCCGAGATACAGCAAAAGGTTTTAACTAAAATCGTCCAACTGGGTGATTCGAAACAAACCATTACTACCGACGATCTACCCTTTATCATTGCCGATGTCCTCGAAAATGATAATTACCAACATATTCAACTCATTGACTGCTCTATTACTAGCGAACTTGAATCAATCTCAACAGCGACACTCTGCGTTAAAATTAAGGATAGAGAGCATTCATCCGTAGGATCAGGAAATGGTGGATTTGATGCCTTTATTGATGCTATCAATAAAATAATGGCACGATATAACTATACGCTTCCAGAACTAGTTGATTATGAGATCAGAATCCCTAAAGGCGGACACACCAACGCACTCACTGAATGCTTAATCACGTGGGAAGGTGCTGAAGATGTTCGAAAAACACGCGGGGTTCATGTCAATCAAGTCTTTGCTTCGGTCTTGGCAACCTTAAAAATCATTAATATTCATCTGCAAGAACAATTAAATAAAGACTAGAAATTTCAAGCCTGCTCTTTGTGTTGTTGCTAGCAAATAGTGACTATGATACTTCCAAGGCATTAATAAATTTCTGTGATTGTTTAATCGCTCTATTCATTTCAACGACTAATTTTTCAATATCTTGCTTAATCGATTTATACTCCCCCTGTAAAGCGCCTATCGCTTTTTCGTTGAGATTATGTTTCAAATATAAAGTATTATCTTTTAGTGCCGCTAACACCGGTTGCATCCTGTCTTCTACTTTGCGCATTGATCTAATTAATGTTTTATAACGAAATTGCGTTTCGCGCAGTTTTTGCTGGCTTTGGCGTTTTAATTTTGCATTTGTAAATTGCTCACTTTCATCTTGCCATTCTTCAAATAATGCTCCAGCTACATTTCCAATCGCATTTATGCGAGCAGAAACTTCTTCGGCTATTTCTGCGCTTTCTTCGTATTGCTGCGCCATCGCTTCGTACTGTGTCGATAAATCACCCCCGTCAAAGTCAATCAAGAGCGAAAGTTGCGCTAAAATGCTTCTAAACTGCTGTTGCGCTTCTTGTTGGCTTTCATTAGCGCTGTCAACGCGACTTACAAGAATATCGCGCTTATGCACACCTACTTTCTCCATGGTGGCGTAATAAGCACTTTGGCAACCACTGAGTAACAAACTACCGCTTAATATAATAATTTTGAAATAATTACTCATCGTAAACTACTGGACTTATAACGGGCAGCATCAACAATACACCACAAATAAACAATAGGAATCAGTATCCAGCCAATTGCTATCCACACCAATGCCCATGACACCGCCATGCCAACAAAAAATAAAATAGCGGGTAGAATTCTGCCCTGAACTAATTGCCCTAAGCCCGGGATGAAAAAACTACAAATTGCAGCGAGAACATTACCGCTTGAACTTGGGTGACTCATCATTACTTCCTATGCCTTTATTATCTAGAGAAAGGCCTTCTTAATTTAAAATTTTTTAAAGCGAAATATACTGTTAAAAGGTAGTGTAGTAATTATTGATAATAAGTGAATGGCAACCCCCCATAAACATACTTAGATTTATCTCAGCCGTTATTTATGACACAATATTTTGGATTTTATCGTTTATATTGATCAACATTTTGCGCATAAAATATTCATGTAGATTCTAGCTCCGCTCTTACCATATACAATTCAGTCCATTCCAAAACATTTACGGGCAGCCTCATATAGCAAGTTACGGACTCTGCGATAAACGGCAATACAGCAAGGACCCGTTCAACCCCATAATCACGCCAATCCTTATGATCCGGCATTGTATTGAAATTGTACTGTGAATTGAACGCAAAAAAATGGCGCACGGGCAGATTATTCAGCCCCAGCATCATAGCTACATAACCTTTCGGGGTGACAATAATATCCCTCGGGTTGATCACATATTGTGTTGATAGATAGGCGATTGGCACATCCGGCATATCATCTACCCTAAAAACCTGCATCGTTATGCAAAGCAGACACATCAAAGCCATTTTTTACCAATATCTCGACAGGGCGGCAAATTCGTCAGTGCCCACCTAATCGTAACCTCCAATTTGACAGGTATAAAATATCATTTTTAACTCAAGCGACCACTGCCTGTATAAATATACACGCTAAAGAATAAGCATTCCAAGCTACAAAGTTAATATAAATTAACATTGATCAGCACAATTGCCCCTTCGAATGTTTAAAAAAAACTGGTCAAACCCTTTACCGCGTGAATACCGTGCTCCTGATCAAAAAAAAACCATATTAAGCCAAAGCGCAGCGAACACTTTAGTTTTTAGTTCTTCTTGACAGTTTTTTTCAACGCTAAAACCGTCAGCATAGCCCAACAAATGATCACCTGCGGTTATTGCCGTTAGAGACAGAGTGGCTCTACAAGACGGTTGAGCTGATTGCTGGGGCACATGATCCCAACACCCTACAACAATATGCATAATAATTGCGCCATGCTTTTGTTGTAATAGGCATCCAGAGGAACCGTGTCCGGTAGGCTTTTTTTATCGCAACAGCCAGCCAAGGGTTATAGTTCAGCCCAAAGTATTGCATGCTCCCGCTATAAACTTCACTTATAATGACAAACCGATCATATGAGTGCGGAGATTTAATCAAACGTGCAATCTACACCTTCAGAAAGCATAAACGACACGACTAAAATCCTGGAATTGCCTACAACATCATTCACATTTTGTTGTCGCTACATTAAAATCTATCGGTGGGGTTTAATGTTAATGCTGGCACTTGAAGCTGCTCAGGCAGCCTGTTCTATACTGCTCCCTTATGCCATAAAAAAGATTATGGATGCCGTTGCGCTTGCCCAACTGCTCAAGGTAGAGGTCTGGAACGAGGTCGAACCGGCACTTTGGTTATTTGCTGGGTTGAATTTTGGAATCGTATTATTTTCACGCGCAAGCGGTGCCATGTTAGTGTTACTGGGTCCGACATTGCGCCTGCAAGTTCGTCGTGAATTATTCAGCTATTTACAAGGCCATTCCCAACGATATTTTCTCAGCCATTTCGCCGGTTCTCTGGCTAATCGCATCAGTGAGGTTGCACTGGGTGTTGCTAATACCCTTTGGACAGTGTTATTTGATTTTTGGCCATTGATCATTACCTTCAGTGTATCGCTGGTCTTAATGATGGGCGTCAATCTTCAGATGGCGTTAACATTGGCTTTATGGATTGCAGTATATGTGCTGATTTCTTTTTTTTTAGCGCGACGATGCCGTCGCTATGCTCAAAAATACGCTGCAGCGAGAAGTCTGGTCAGTGGCAAGATTGTCGATTCGGTCACTAACATCCAGAATGCAAAACTGTTTGCACGACGTGAATATGAGCAACGCTATCTGGAAGACTATCTGCTGCAAGAGGTTAACATTGCGCGAAGGACCTTTTGGTTTATGGAACGTATACGCTGGTTTCAGTTTGTTGCAGCCATGATTTTAATGCTAGGAATTATTGGCTATGCTCTGAAAATATGGAGCGAGAATGCCATGACTGTCAGTGAGTTTGCCATGTCGGCGAGTTTATCATTAATGCTGATTGAACAGGCACGCGGATTAAGTCGTCGTTTTCTTGAATTTTTTGAATATACCGGAAATATCAATGATGGTGTGAGCCGGATCATCCAATCTCATGAAATCATGGATCATGTTGATGCACAGCCACTCATTGTCACTCATGCCACGATTCAATTTCAACAGATTGATTTCAGTTATGTGAACGGCCGACCCGTGTTCCAGTCTCTCAATATAACCATCAGATCGGGTGAAAAAATTGGTCTGGTCGGGTTCTCAGGCAGTGGTAAAAGCACTTTATTTAATCTTCTGTTACGTCTTTTTGAACCGCAATCAGGCACTATTTTAATAGACCAGCAGAATATTCAAGCTGTTACACAAGAAAGTTTGCGTAACAGCATTACCATGATTCCCCAAGACCCCATACTATTTCACCGTTCTCTACTCGAAAATATTCGATACGGGCGATTAAATGCGACTGATGATGAAGTTATTGCCGCCGCACAAAAAGCCCATGCACATGAATTCATAGTGGCTAGCGAAGCAGGCTACCAGACTTTAGTGGGAGAACGAGGGGTTAAATTATCCGGAGGCCAACGTCAGCGCATCACGCTGGCACGAGCGATTTTAAAAAACACTTCAATTTTGTTACTTGACGAAGCAACCAGTGCACTGGACTCCGTGACAGAGCATCATATTCAAGACAGTCTGGCTTATCTTATGCGGGATAAAACCGTGATGGTTATCGCACATCGGTTATCAACGCTGTCACACTTAGACCGAATTCTCGTTTTTCAGCAAGGGAAAATTGTGGAAGAAGGTAGCCACAATCAGTTATTGCAGCGGAAAGGTCATTATGCCCAGATGTGGTCCATGCAGGCCGGTGGTTTTCTTCCTCAATCAGAATTATGACTATCACGGCCAATAAACAGGAAAAAATACAGCCGACAGATTTCAAGCGATATGAATTTTAGAGGAGAACATTGAGGCAAATGCTTGTGGTATAGAACGCTGATAAAGCCCCTTTGATTCCCGGGGGTAATTGGCAATCTGTCAGCTACGCCTGTTGTCTGGTAAATGTGCGTAGGTTATAACATTTACAAGCGCGCCACTATTTTTGCGAAAGTTTGTTTTGGGCATCCGAGCCCAAGCAAGCGGCCAAAATGACGTGGCAATGAATGCCTACGACACCCCGGTTCGCCCCGCGTTCGTGTCACTGCGCCACATCATGGTAAACGCAATGCAGACGCCGTAGCACAACCACAAATGACTTAAAGGCGTTTCGGATATAATTCCAGATCGCCTCTGGTACTACGCACGGCGGGTATTTGGAACTATCTATACCTATCGGGCCTCCAGTCCTCGCATTCGCTCTTGTATGATTTAAATAAGCAGCTAAGCAAATTTTTATTAGCATTAACTGCTCTAATAAAAAATGATGAGGTAGACCGTTTCGCTCATGGTTCATAAAGA